>NZ_JBEZEB010000019.1:0-141552 GCF_040648615.1 Catellatospora sp. NPDC049111
GGCCGGGTCACGGGCGCCCCCGCGCCCCCCGCCGCGCCCCCCCGGGGGGCCCCCCGGGGGGTCCCCCGCGCCCCCCGGGCGCGCGGGGGGGGGCCCCCCCCCCGGCCGGGGCCCCGCGACTCCTTTTGTGGCACAGATCACAAGGTTGACTCGGATTCCGTCTGGGCGAGCAGTGGTCCCATATCCACCGAACCGGCTTTCAAGGGCTCCGCCACCGCCGAGAAGGTTCCGCCGCGGCGCGCTCGTACTCCTCCAAACGGATCGGCCGAACCGCGAGCAGAGGCGGCCTCTGGACATGATCCGCAGTCGTGAGGAGCGGCTCGTCGACCGGCTCGGCCGTGGCTACGGTGACCCGCATGCCTTTACTGATCGCACCCACGACCAGCCTCTACACCGCGTTCCAGGAGTGCCGCGACGACTGGGGACCCGGCCTGCACGAGGACGGCTTCGGCATCCACGCCGACGACGACCTCGACTCGCCGGAAGGCTTCGCTGACTGGGTCGGGCGGCGTCTCCACCTCGACCACGGGGCCGGAGCCCCCTGCCCCGCCGAGCGGCACGCCTCCTGCCGCTGGATCGTCGAGGACGGCCAGGTGCTCGGGGGTATCGCCATGCGGCACCGGTACGACGACGACCTCGGCCAGATCGGCTACGGCGTACGCCCGTCGGCGCGCCGCCGGGGCCTGGCGAGCTGGGCGCTGGGCGAGATGCTCCGCGAGGCCCGTACCGTGCTGGGCCTGCGCCGGGTGCTCATCCCCTGCCTGGTGGACAACCTCGCCTCCGCCCGGACCATCGAGAGCCAGGGCGGCGTGCTCGAAGGGGTCCGCGACGCCGGGCACGTCCGGGTACGCCGCTACTGGATCGACCTGGATCGCTGAGCGCACCCTGCCCGCCCGCCGCGCCCGTGGTAACCACCACCACAGGCGTGGCGGGGGGTCAGCGCGACTGGCGTCCGCGCGATACCTTCACCGGCCATGAGATCACGATTGCTGATCGCCGGGGCCCTGGCCGGTGCGCTGATGACCATGGCCTGCTCCGTCAGATGGAACACCGGCGACGAGGATGTCGCGCCCTCGCCTGTCCCCGTCGTCAGCGCCGACGCCGCGACGACCGCCTCCGTGGTCGAACTGCTGCGCGCGGGCACGAAGTTCATTGACGAGACCAGCTTCCGCACCGACGTCGACGTCTCCGGCGGGCAGGTCACCACCCGCTCGCACATGGACAACACCCGCAAACGCGGCGACGCGCTGATCTCGTTCGCGGGCAAGGCCACCGAGGTCAGGATGATCGGCGACGCCGTGTACATGAAGTCGCAGCAGATGCAGGGCGTCGGCGACGGCTGGCTGAGCCTCGACCCGGCCAAGGTCCCGGCGAGTTTCGAGCTGACCTTCGCCGCGGGCAAGAACGATCCGGGCGGCTCCGCCCGCCTGATCAACGCCATCGTCTCGGCCGAGGTCGACGGTGCCGTGACCAGCGGCACCGAGATCAAGGGCACCATCGACCTGAGCAAGGTCGGCACCGGCAACGGCATCAGCTTCCGGCTCACGAAGGGCCAGGAGTTCCCCAAGAGCATGAAGCGCCATCCGTTCAGCGCGTCGCTGGACGCCCAGGGCCGCCTGGTCGGTTTCGTGATCCCCGCGGCGGGTGGGGCGCCGAGCGCCTCGCTGCGATACAGCGACTTCGGCGCGCCGGTGACGGTGTCCGCACCGCCGGGCGCGAAGCCCGCGCCGGACGCCCTCTACGCCCAGCTCGGCCTGCAATAACCCCAGGCAGCGGCCGTCGGCCGTTAGGAAGGGCACCTTCTTATACGCGCAGCGATAAGAAGGTGCCCTTCCTTGTTCCGGGCGGGTTGTCAGCCGGCCGTGGGGCACTGGGCGAGCTCGGAGTGGTCGTACGTCCAGAACCCGAAGAACCCCGAGCTCTCCCAGCGGTACACGTGCCAGTACCGGTAGTCGGACTCGACCGGGAACGGAAGGCCCGGCAGGAGGGCGGCCCGCTCGCCGACGTACCGGTACTGGCTGGTGGTGGTCGTGCCGCAGCGGTCGCCGCCGGTGGCGGTGACGGTCAGGTCGGCCGACGCGGCGATCGCGCCGCCACTGCACCGCACGACGTAGCTGCGCTGGTAGTAATCCGTGGTCGCCCCCACCACCTGCCAGTAGCGGTAGCTGCCCACCGTTGCGACGAGCCAGAACGTCTTCGGCGTGCCGTTCACATAACGGCTGTAACTGCCCGCCGCGGAGCAGGCCAGGTCGTCCGGTGCAGCGTTGGCCGCGGCCGGGGCGACGAACACGGATGCCAGCGCCGCGACGGCGGCGACGAGTGCCAATCGGAGTCTCATACCCCGGGACGGTAGGACCGGTCGCGTCCCGTGGCGCGTCGGCGACGCCATCCCGACACGTGGACCCGGCTACGGCAACAGGTCGGCCGGCAGCCCCTGCAGTGCCACCGGCCGGCGGAAGCGTTCGACCGCCTCGGTGCCGACCGACGTGGACCACGACGCCGACGTCGCGGGCCACGGGCCGCCGTGCTGCATCGCGTCGCAGACCGCGACACCGGTCGGCACGCCGTTCCAGACGATGCGCCCGGCCCGCGCCAGCAGGCCCGGCAGCAGCGCACGGGCCGTCTCCCGGTCGTCGGCTGCGCCGAACAGCGAAGCGGTCAGCGAACCCGCCAGCCGCGACGGCACCTCGTCGGCCGCGCCGACGGCGATCACCACCGACGGCCCGAAGTGCTCCTCCAGCAACTCCCCGGCGAGCTCGTCCACGCCCACGACCACCGCGAACGCCGCGGGCGAGCCGACACCGGCGACGACCCGGTGCGCCGTGGCCGCCTGCGCCTGCCAGCTCTCGTGCGCCTGCGCCATGCCTTCGGTCAGCATCCGGTGCACCGGGACCGCCGCCACAGCCTGTGCCAGCTCCTCCGCGAACGCCGCGGACCCCGTCACGACCAGGCCCGGTTTGGTGCAGAGCTGGCCCGCCGAGCCGGTGACGGCCGCGGCCAGCGCTGACACGGTCGCCGGAACGGCCGCGCCGGGCAGCACCAGCACCGGGTTGAGCGAACCCATCTCGGCGTACACCGGAATCGGATCGGGTCGTGCCGCCGCCGCGTCCATCAGCGCCCGGCCGCCGGTCAGCGACCCGGTGAAGCCGACCGCCCGGATGCCGGGTGCCCGCACCAGTTCGAGCGACACCTCCGGACCTCCCGCGACCAGCGAGAACGCGCCGTCGGGCAGGGTGCGGGCGAGGATCTGCCCGAGCAGCTCACCGGTGCGCGGCTGCGCCGGATGCGCCTTGACCACCACCGGGCACCCGGCGGCCAGTGCCGACGCGGTGTCGCCGCCGCTCACCCCGAACGCGAGCGGGAAGTTCGACGCCGCGAACACCGCGACCGGACCGACCGGCACCGGCACGGTCACCACGTCGCCACCTCCGGCGGCGACGCCGGCCGACACCCGCCGCCACGGCTTGGCCGCGTGGTCGCCGAGCAGCCGCAGCTGGCCGGTGGTGCGGTCAAGCTCGCCGCGCAGCCGGGCCTCGGTCAGGCCGGTCTCGGCCAGCGCGGTCACGACGATCTCGTCGCCCGCCGCGGCGAGCGCGTCCGCGCACGCGTGCAGCATGGCGCGGCGCGGTCCGCCGCCGAGCGACGCCAGATCCGGTGCGGCCGCGACCGCCTGCGACACCGCGGTGGACACGTTCACGAGCGGAACTCCCTAGCTCTCTGGATCTGCAAGTGGTGCAACGACAAGTTAGCGTCCCTGCATGACCGCCGACAGTTCCGAAACAATTCGGGCGGACCGCGCCGCGATCGCGGAGATCGTGCGCGTGTTCTTCGCCGCCTTCGTCTCCGGCCCGGACGGCACCACGCGCCTCGACGCGCTGCGCGGCCTGTTCCTGCCCGGCGCGGTGATCGTGAAGACCTGCGGCGGCGAGCCGACGGTGTACGACGTCGACGGCTTCATCGCACCCCGCCAGGCGCTGCTGGCAGGCGGGACGCTGACCGACTTCCGGGAGTGGGAGCTGTCCGGGCGCACCGAGGTCTTCGGCGACATCGCCCAGCACTTCTGCTCCTACGCCAAGTCCGGTGTGCAGGACGGGACAGCCTTCACCGGCCGGGGCATGAAGACGATGCAGTTCGCACGCACCTGCGCCGGCTGGCGGATCAGCGCCGCCGCTTGGGACGACGAGCGGGAAGGCCTGGTCGTCACCGGCTGACACCGCTGTTGCGTGCCCGACAGTCGCAAGCACGACGTGCGATGGCACGGGATCTCCTGCCCGGACATGGTGAGGGCTCGATTTCCCCTGCCCGAGGAGTACACGAATGGTGCGATGGAAGCAGGCCGCCCTCAGCGCGTGCGCGCTCGGCCTGGCCGTGGCGCTGCTGCCGCCCGGATCCGCCGCCGCGCGGCCCACGGCCGAGGCGAGTCCCGCCGGCGTCGACTGGTTCGCCGAGGAGGCGGCCGGATTCGCCAAGGAGCGCGGCATCTCCGAGGCCGAGGCCCGCGAGCGCATGGCCTGGCAGCTGGTGGCTCCGGACCTCGACGAGCGGCTGCAGAAAGACCTCGGCGCGCGATACGGCGCGGTATGGGTCGACGTGCGCGACGGAGACCGGGTCAAGGTCGGCGTCACCGGCGAGGTCGACGAGCCCGCACGGGCCGTCGTCAAGTCGGCGGCGCAGGCGGTGGGCCTGACCGGCGGCTACGACCTGGTGTCCGTGAAGCGCTCGGCGGCACGCCTGGCCGCCGACAACGACTGGCTGGGCGAGGAGGTCATCCGGGTCAACCGCGACGCGACCGTGTTCCTGAGCGCGGGCCTGCGCCCTGATCTGAACGCGGTGCAGCTCGGTGTGCCCCGCAAGGGCGGTTTGACGGCCGCGCAGGAGGCCTTGGTGAAGGCGGCGCAGGACCGGTTGGGCGACGGGGTGGTGCTGGCGGCGACGTCCGGCGGTTACCGACCCTTCCTCGGCTGCGACTCGCCGTACTGCGACGCGCCGCTGCGGGGCGGCGTGAAGATCAACCACCCGGACACGTCGTGCACCTCCGGGTTCATCGCGCAGAGCAAGGTCGACAGCAAGAAGTACGTCGTCACCGCCGGCCACTGCGCCATGGACAACCTCGGCACCTGGAGCAGCAAGAACGCCGCGCTCACCGTCAAGGCCATCGGACCGGTGCACCGCTGGATCTTCGACACGTACATCGGGGACATGGCGATCATCCGGATCAGCGACACGTCGGTGGCGACCGGCTGGGACCCGCGGCCCTGGGTGCTGGTCACCTACAGCCCGCAGACCAACCAGAACACGACCTACCACATCGCCGAGGACAAGATGAGCCTGCTCGGCATGCGCATCTGCACCACCGGCATGGCCACCCGGATGACCAACTGCGGTCACGTCACCGAACTCGGCCTCACCGCCAACCTCGGCGGGCTGTCCATGCGCAACCTGGGCCGCACCTCCAACTGCAGCAAGCGCGGCGACAGCGGCGCGCCGATGTTCGCCAGCCACGTCGCGTACGGCATCCTCGTCGGCGGCGTCGAGGACGACTGCGACACCGTCTACCAGGGCATCCGTACCGCCGAACGCGAACTGAACGTCAACATCCTGCACTGAGCCTCGGGGCGGCGCGCATGTCGGCGACGGCGTACGCGCCGCCCCGGTGGCGGTGTAAATGGCTGGCACGAGCGGGTCGAGGTGGGCAGGCTCGTGCCCATGACGAGTAGTGATCTTTGGGACGAAGCCACCGCGGCACGGTACGACGACAACTCCGCCGAGATGTTCGCACCCGACGCGCTCGATCCGGCCGTGGACTTCCTCGCCCGGCTGGCCGGGTCGGGTCCGGCGCTGGAGTTCGCGATCGGCACCGGGCGGGTGGCGGTGCCGCTCGCCGCCCGCGGCGTGCGGGTCAGCGGGATCGAGCTGTCGCAGCCGATGGTGGACCAGTTGCGGCGCAAGATCTCCGAGCAGGAGATGCCGGTCGCCGTCGGCGACATGGCCACCACCACGGTGCCCGGCGAGTTCTCGCTGGTGTACGTGGTGTGGAACAGCATCGGCAACGTCCGTACCCAGGACGAGCAGGTGGAATGCTTCCGCAACGCCGCCCGGCACCTGGCGCCGGGCGGCCGGTTCGTGATCGAGCTGTGGATCCCGGGCATCCGGCGGATGCCCCCGGGCCAGTCGGCGGTGCCGTTCTCGGTGACCGACCGGCACGTCGGCTTCGACACGTACGACATGGTCACCCAGCAGGGGACCTCGCACCACTACCGAAAGCTCGACGACGGCAGCACCCGCTACGGCGCGAGCAACTTCCGCTACATCTGGCCGGCCGAGTGCGACCTGATGGCGCGGCTGGCCGGGCTGGAGTTCGAACAGCGCCTGGCGGACTGGCACGGGGCCCCGTTCACCTCCGACAGCGAGAGCCACGTCTCGGTCTGGCGCAAACCGGTGCACACCGCCGACCGCTGACGACACCTCGCGCCGCCGCCACGGCGGGCGGGGATGGATCAGGCTCCGGCGTTCGCGCTGCCGGCCACCGGCGGGGCGAAGGGGTCGACGACGACCGGGCGCGGAGCGGCCGTGTCACGGATGTCCGTCCGGGGCTCCTCCGGTGCGCTGAAGACCAGCGTGGCCGGCGGGTTGGGCCGGTCGGGACGGTTCGCGGATGCAGCGGACAACGCGGGCTCCAAGTGGATCAACAGTCGGGGGCGATACTCCGAGGTCCGGGGCACCTGGCCACGACGGTACCCGGGATGTGCGACAGATAACAGCCAGTAACGGAAACAACCGGACTGTGGGCAGCCGTTTGCCGCCCCCGGCTCCGGGTACCCGGAGGCTCAGCCGGTCTCGCCCTGCCCCGGTGCAGGGCGGGCCGCCGGCCTTCCTCACCGCCCCCGGAGGCCCGCCATGCCGCTGCCCGAAGCCGCCGTCACCGCGGCCCCACCGCCGATCGAAGCAGCCCGGTGGCGGGCCGGACTGCGCGCCGCCCGGCAGCGGCTGGAGTCGGCCCGCACTCCCCCGCCGCTGCTGCCGCTGGACACCGAGGACGACGCGGGCGACGAGCCGCACCAGGAGGCCGACATCGCCGTCCCGTACTGGCTGCGGGTCTGCGCCGCGTGGGGCTGGCGGCTGCTCGTGCTGGCCGGGGTGGGCTGGGTGCTGCTGTCGCTGGCGGGGCGGCTCGCCCAGGTGCTGGTGCCACTGGCCATCGCGCTGCTGCTGGCGGCACTGCTCGCGCCGATGGTGCGGCTGCTTCACGAGCGGCTGCGGCTGCCCGCCTCGCTGGCCACCGCGATCGTCGTGTTCGGCGGGGTGCTGCTGACGGTGGGCTTCCTCACCCTGCTGGTCACGCAGCTCATCGACGGCATGCCGGGCCTGGCCGAGAACGCCGCCGCAGGCCTGCAGCAGGTCCGCGAGTGGCTGCGCACCGGCCCGCTGCACCTGTCCACCCGCCAGCTCGACGGCACGTTCGACGCGGCGGGCGCCTGGGTCACCGACAACCGGCAGAACCTGACCAGCGGCCTGTTCGCCACGGCGGGCATGGGGTTCGAGGTGCTGATCACGGCGATGCTCATCATCGTCGTGACGTTCTTCTTCCTGCGGGACGGGCGGCGGCTGTGGCACCTGTCGATGATCGCGCTGCCGCGCCGGGCGCGCCGCCGGGTGCTGGAGGCGGGCGACGCCGGGTGGCTGACCCTGGTCGCGTACGTACGGGCCACCGTGATCGTGGCGTTCATCGACGCGGTCGGCATCGGGCTGGCCCTGGTGCTGCTGCGGGTCGAGTTCGCCTTCCTGCTGGCGGCGCTGGTGTTCCTGGCCTCGTTCATCCCGATCGTCGGGGCGACGGTCTCCGGGGCGGTGGCGGTGCTCGTCGCCCTGGTCGACGAGGGGCCGCTGACGGCGCTGATCGTGCTCGCGGCGGTGATCGTGGTGCAGCAGGTCGAGGGGCACGTGCTGCAACCGCTGATCATGGGCCGGGCGGTCTCCATCCATCCGCTGGCGGTGATCGTGGCGCTGGCCGCCGGGGTCGCCGTCGCCGGGATCATCGGCGCGCTGGTGGCGGTCCCGCTGGTCGCGGTCCTGAACACCGCCCTACGACACCTGACCCACTACCAGCCCCCGCCCGCCCCGGAGGCGGTCGTGGTGAGCGCCGACCCGGCGCCCTGAGTCCCCGCCCTGCCGCGTTGATCATGAACTTATGGACGCGTTCGACGGCGTGTCACCACCCTGCCGCCGTGATCACCAAGGCGACCGCGATACGGGCGAAGGTGATCACGGCACTGGGGTGGCGACACGCCGTCGAACACTGACTTAAGTTCATGATCAACGCAGGCGGGGCGACGCCGGCCCGGTCACCCAGGTGTGATCGGGCCGGCGGGTCTCATACCTGGGTGAGGCGCCAGGTCTGGTTGGCGCCGGTGTGGCAGGTCCACTGGATGATCGCGGCGTTGTCGGCGGTCGAGGCCCCGTTGACGTCGAGGCACTTACCGCTGTGGACGGCCTTGAGCTGGTACACCCCGGTGGTCGAGGTGGGCACCGCCTGCCACTTCATGTTGTTGTTCGTGGTGCAGGTCAGCTGCACCATCGCCGCCCCGTCGGCGGTGGAGCCGCCCGAGGCCGCCAGGCACTTGCCGCTGTGCACCGCCTTGAGGTAGACGTAGCCGCTGCCCGCGTCGACGGCCTGCCACTTCTGGTTGTTGCCGCCGGTGGCGGGCCACTGCACCACGGTCGCGTTGTCCGCCGTGGACACCCCGCTGACGTCGACCAGCTTGCTGCTGTGCTGGGCCGTCAGGGTGTACGTCTTGCCGGCGATCCCCCCGCTCGGGGTGGTGCCGACGCCGGAGCCGCCGAAGGTGAACGAGTCGACGTCGAAGCCGTTGTTCGCGCTCGACTTGAACACCATGTACAGCTGGTGCGTGCCGGACAGCGACGCCACGCTCGCGGCCGACTGCTGGACGTAGGTGTCCCAGCCGCCGGTGGCCGCGACCGTGTTGGTCGCCAGCAGGGTGCCCGTCGGGGAGTCGGCGCGCAGCTCGATGCTGCCGCCGCCGCTGGGCGAGGACACCCGGTAGCTGACGCTGGTGATGCCCTGCACGCTCATCGGGTTGAACATGATCCAGTCGTTGTTGCTGATGTCGCCGATCCGGTTGCCGCTCTCCGCGCCGGACTGCGCGATCACCCGGATGCCGGACTGGCTGGTGAAGTACTCCGCCTGCTTGTGCTTGGGCTGCAGCACCACGTTGGCGTAGCCGGTCAGCCGCGCCACCGAACCGTTGCCGTTGTCCTGGTAGCGGGAGTTGAGCAGGTAGAACAGGTTTGCCCCGTCCGGGTGGCCGCCGAGGTTGCCGGTGTTGATGGTGCCGGAGCAGCCGGACAGGTCGGTGGTCGGGTGGGCGTGGTCGTCGTGGCCGAGGGCCGGGTTGGTGAACACCTGCGTGCAGTTGATCGTGCCGTCCTGCGCGTCGGTGACGCTCAGGCTGTACGCGACGTCCTGCCCGAAGTCGAGCATGCCGCCGTTGGGCGGTGAGGTGATGTTCACGACCGGGGCGTTGTTGCCGACCGTGATCGGGATGTTGACGAACGAGGACCGGCCCGTGTTGTCGGTGACGGTCAGCTTCGCCGTGTAGTTGCCGTTGCTGGTGTACGCCCGGGTCGGGTTCGCGGCGGTGGAGTCGGTGCTGCCGTTGCTGTCGAAGTCCCAGGCGTAGGAGATGGTTTCCCCGGCGTCCGGGTCGTACGAGCCGGCGCTGGAGAACGACACGTTCAGCGTGGCAAGACCGTTGGTCGGGGTGGCCGTGGCCTTGGCGACCGGAGCGCGCCCGCCGTGCACGTAGTCGATGCGGTAGAGCCCGGAGTCGTTGTTGCCGCCGCCGAACTCCGATCCCCATTCGAGCACGTAGAGCGAGCCGTCGGGGCCGAAGCGCATTGCCATCGGCTTGATGAAGCCGCCACCCGGCAGGAACGGGTTGATCTTCACCAGGTTGCCCGAGGAGTCGAAGTGGATCTCCTTGATGTAGTTGCGGGACCACTCGTAGAAGAAGTGCACGCCGTTGTAGTACGCCGGGAACTTCGTCGCCGAGGTGCTGGAGGCGTTGTAGCGGTAGACCGGGCCGCCCATCGGCGCCGAGCCGCCCTCACCCATCTCCGGGAACGTCGGCGAGACGCCGTAGCCGTACCAGATCTGGGGCTGGACCAGCGCCGGGAGGTTGCGCAGGCCGGTGTTGTTCGGCGAGTCGTTGACCGGGGCGCTGCAGTTGAACTTCGCCCCGACGACGCCGGTGGTCGGGTTGTACGGCGCGTACGGCTGGTTGTTGCCGTGGCAGAACGGCCAGCCGAAGTTGCCTGCCTGCTTGATCACGTTCAGCTCGACCAGGCCCTCCGGGCCGCGGTTGGTGGTCGCGCCGCCCCGGTCGGGTCCGTAGTCGGCCAGGTTCACCCAGCCGGTCTGCATGTCGACTTCGAACCGGAACGGGTTGCGGAAGCCCATCGCGTAGATCTCGGGCTTGGTCAGCGAGGTGCCCGGGGCGAACAGGTTGCCGCTGGGGATGGTGTAGGTGCCGTTGCTCTCCGGGTGGATGCGCAGCAGCTTGCCCCGCAGGTCGTTGGTGTTGCCGGCGCTGCGGGCAGCGTCCAGGAAGCTCTTGCCGGACCGCCAGTCGAGCGGCGCGTAGCCCTGCCAGGCCGGGTCGAGGTTGGGCGGGGTGTCGTCACCGGTCGACAGGAACAGGTTGCCGCCCGGCCCGAAGGCCAGGTAACCGCCCGTGTGGCCGGGCTCGCTGAAGGTGCGGTCCCGGTACGCGGGCACGCTGAGCAGGACCTGCTCGGTGGACAGGTTGATGGTGTCACCGCTGACCGTGAACCGGGACAGCCGGTTGACGTCGGTCGAGCTCGACGCGGGCGAGTAGTAGAGGTAGATCCACCCGTTGCTGGCGAAGTTCGGGTCGAGGACCATGCCGACCAGGCCGTCCTCACCGCCGGTGTACACCGACAGCTGGGCCGCCTGCACGGTCTGCTGCTGGGCGGGCTTGAAGATGGCGACCTTGCCGCCGCGCTGCACGTAGAACACCCGGCCGTCGGGGGCGACGTCCATCGCCATCGGGTCGACGGTGTTGGAGTCGAGGGTGACCTTCTCGAAGTTGCTCCACACCGTGCCGCCGCAGTCGCCGGCCGCATTTCCGGCCGCGTAGCGCACGCCGCCGAGGACGTGGTTGCGGAAGTTGGTCTCGCTGTAGGACGCGTCGTCGTGGCCCATGGCGGTGGCCCACACCTTGCCGCCCTCGGCCTCGCGACACCAGGAGATCGGGTGGTCGGGCCCCATCGCCGCGCCGCCCGGGTTGTACGTGCGCTCGTCGGCCGTCACCAGCACGTGCACCTGGCCGCGGGCGTTGACGTCGAAGTTGTACCACTCCTCGGTGCGCTGCCAGTTGTCCGGCAGGCCGACCGTGGACGGGTGCACCTTGTCGGCCACCCGCGCGTAGCCCTGCAGCGAGCCCGGCGAGTGCTCGGGCATGTGCGCGCCGCCGTTGATGGTGGCGTCCCACCACGGGAAGGCCGACTCGATGCCCATGTCGGTGGCGTTGTGGATGGCCACGATGCCCTTGCCGCTGCGCAGGAAGTTCTGCGTGGCGGTGCGCTGGGAGTCGTTGTCGAAGACCATGCCGGAGGTCTGGAACATCACCAGCACGTCGAACGTGTTGAGGTTGGAGGTGTTCAGGACGCTGGAGTCCTCGCTGAACACCACCTCGAAGTTGTTGGCCGCGGCCAGCTGGTTGAACATGGTGACACCGGCGGCGATGGATCCGTGCCGGTAGCCGGCGGTCTCGCTGAACACCAGCGCGCGGAATGCCGGTGCGGCCGTGGCGGCGCCCGTGGGCACCACGCTGACGGCTATTGCGGTGGCCAGCGCGAGGAACGCGCCAAGGACAGGTCTGCGGCGGCTCATGCCGTCTCCTTCTACCCCTAAAAGGACGGTCGGGTCCGTCATGCGTCCGCCGCGACACATGACCGTGCAGCACTCCCATGCCGGACAGGGATTCGGCATCGACATGTGTCGGTTTCGTTAACGGGAGCGCGAAGCCGAGCATGGCCCGAGCCAGAGGACCGCGTCAATATCCTGGCGATGCCAGTTTTAGAAGAACCACGGAAAGTTCGTTGCCTGCTAGGCGAAACTACGGTCCGGGACAGAAAAAGTCGCGTGAGCGCTCACATCTTCCCTGCTAGATACATCAATGCAGAACCGTGACCATTTCCGGCTCGTTGCGGGCTTGCTAGATCGAGCGTCAACGTTTAACGTCCGACGCCAAGACTTCCGATCAGTACAGCAAAAGTTGTTGCCCTGCCAACGAAAGTGCCTCAACCCGAAACGATCGAGGAGGTGCGGTGCAGCCAGACAGCGACACTCCCCTGCTGCGGATGCGCGGCGTCGGCAAGGCGTTCTTCGGGGTACGCGTGCTCGACGACGTCGACCTCGACCTCCACTCCGGACAGGTGCACGCGCTGGTCGGCGAGAACGGCGCCGGCAAGTCCACCCTGATGAAGATCGCCAGCGGCGTGTACCAGCCCGACGCCGGCACGCTGGAGCTGTCCGGGCAGGCGGTGACGCTGCCCGACCCCCGCGCCGCGCAGGCCGCCGGGATCGGCATCATCCACCAGGAGTTCAACCTGCTCCCGGAGCGCACCGTCGCCGAGAACGTGTTCCTCGGCCGCGAACCGATGCGCCGCGGGCTGGTCGACCGCCGCGCCATGCAGGCCCGCACCGCCGAACTCCTCACCGGCATCGGCGAGACCGCGATCGCGCCGCAGACCAGGGTCGGCCGGCTCAGCGTCGCCCAGCAGCAGGTCGTCGAGATCGTCAAGGCACTCGCGCTCGACGCGCGGGTGCTCATCATGGACGAGCCCACCGCCGCGCTGGCCGACCACGAGGTCGAGTTGCTGTACGGGCTGGTCCGGCGGTTGCAGCAGCGCGGCATCGGCATCCTGTACGTCTCGCACCGGCTCACCGAGGTCTTCGACCTGTCCGGGCGCATCACCGTGCTCAAGGACGGCCGCCGCGTCACGACCCTCGACACCGCCGAGGCCACCGCGGACACGCTTGTCCGCCACATGGTCGGCCGCGAGCTGTCGCACTACTACCCCGAACGCGCCGCCCCCGGCAGCGCCGGCGCGGCCCGGCTGCGGCTGTCCGCCGCGGGCAACGGCCGCCTGCGCCCGGTCGACCTCGAACTGCGCTCCGGCGAGGTGCTCGGCGTCGGCGGGCTGCAGGGCTCCGGCCGCTCCGCGCTGGCCCGCGCCGTCTTCGGTGTGGACGGCTTCCGCACCGGGCAGCTGCTGCTCGACGGGGTGCCGGTGCGGGTGCGCTCGCCGCGCCAGGCGGTGCGGGCCGGGATCGCGTACGTGACCGAGGACCGCAAGGCCGAAGGGCTCGCGCTCAGCCAGTCGGTGCTCGACAACGCCCTGCTCGCCCAGCACGCCGTGCGGCCGCGCTGGTTCGCCCGCACCGCCCGCGCCACCACCGTGCGCGAGCTGCTCGACGCCGTCGAGGTGCACGCCGCCGGGACCGGTCAGGAGATCCGCTACCTGTCCGGCGGCAACCAGCAGAAGGTGATCCTGGCCCGCTGGCTGGCGATGACACCGCGGGTGTTGCTGTTCGACGAGCCCACCCGCGGCATCGACGTCGGCGCGAAGGCCGCGATCCACGACCTGATCCGCAGGCTCGCCGACGACGGCGCGGCGGTACTGATGATCTCGTCGGAACTGCCCGAGCTGATCGGCATGAGCGACCGCATCGTCGTCATGCGCGACGGCGCCATCGCCGGCGAACTTCCTGCCGGAGCGAGCGAGGAGGCCGTGATGGGCCTGGCCACCGGCGCCACCGGCGAGGAGACGGCATGAGCGAGCGAATCAGCAGGCTCGGAGATGCCGCCGACGAGCGCAGCGAGGAGAAGGCATGAGCGAGCAAAGCGAGCGAATCAGCAGGCTCGGAGATGCCGCCGACGAGCGCAGCGAGGAGAAGGCATGAGCGAGCAAAGCGAGCGAATCAGCAGGCTCGAAGATGCCGCCGACGAGCGCAGCGAGGAGAAGGCATGAGCGAGCTGCGCTCCCGGCTGCGGCTGCCGCAGCTCGACGCGACCAACGGGGTGTGGGCGGCGCTGGCCGTGGCGCTGATCGTCGGCGGCACGCTGGTCGCCCTCGACGGCGGTTCGCTGTTCAGCGAGTCGAGCACGATCAGCCTGCTACAGCGGGCCGCCGGCCTGGGCATCGTCGCGGTCGGGCAGACCATCGCCATCCTCGCCGGCTCGCTCGACCTGTCGGTGGCGTACGTGATCAGTCTGACGTCGCTGGTCGCCGCCGAGACGATGGCCGGCTCCGACGGCATGGTGCTGCCCGCGATCCTCGCCGTGCTCGCCGTGTCGGCCGGGATCGGGCTGGTCAACGGGCTGCTGGTCACGAAGTTGCGGATCAACGCGTTCATCGCGACGCTCGGCGTCGGCCTGCTCATCAAGGGCTACCTGGAGCAGGGGTACGCCGGACCGGCGGGCAGCGTGCCGACCTCGTTCCAGCACCTGGGCTACGACCGCCTCGGCCCGGTGCCGCTGTCGTTCCTGCTGTTCGCCGCGGTCGCCGCCGCGGTCTGGTTCACCCTGCGCAGCACCCGCTACGGCCACCACCTCATCGCGACCGGCGGCGACCTCGACGTGGCCCGCCTGTCCGGGGTGCGCACCGACCGGGTCCTGATCCGCACCCACGTCATCTGCTCGCTGTGCGCCGGGATCGCCGGGCTCTACCTGGCCAGCCGGCTGGGCGCGGGCGCGCCCCGGGTCGGCGCGGAAGGCGGCTACGACCTGGAGTCCATCGCCGCGGTCGTGCTCGGCGGCACCGTGCTGGCCGGGGGCCGCGGCGGGGTCACCGGCACCGTCGGCGGGGTGCTGCTGCTGGCCGTCATCGACGGCGTGTTCAACCAGCTCGAAGTGGACTCCTTCTTCAAGCAGATGGTGCGCGGCGTGGTCATCGTCGCCGCGGTCGCGGTGTACGCCCTGCGCCTGCGCCGCACCTCCGACCGGCGGAAGGCGGCCGTGGCATGAGCACTGAAGTGGCTACACCGGCCGCGGCCGTGAAGTCCGGGCTGGGCGGCGGCGGGCGCAGCGGCTGGGGTGCGGGCAGCATCCGGCCCGTGCTGATCATCCTGGTATTGCTGCTGGTCGCGGTCGGCATCCGCCAGCCCGACTTCTACGACCCGCCCGTGCTGCTGGCGTTCCTCAAACGCGCCGCCCCGCTGATCATCCTGGCCGCCGGGCAGTACTTCGTCATCGTCGCGGGCGACTTCGACCTGTCCGTGGGCTCGCTGGTCACTGCCGAAGTCGTGATCGCCGCCCGGCTCATCGACGGCGACCCGGCCGCGACCTGGCCGGTCATCGCGCTGCTGCTCGGCTTCGGCCTGCTCATCGGCCTGGTCAACGGTGTGGTCACCACCCTGCTGCAGGTGCCGTCGTTCATCACCACCCTCGGCATGTACCTGGTGCTCGTCGGCGCGGTCTACACCTGGACCGGCGGTTCGCCGCGCGGGGCGCTGTCGGAGGAGTTCCGGATGTTCGGCCGCCGCGGCATCGACGGCGTGCCGGTGCTGGGCCAGCTGCCGTACGCGGTGCTGGTGCTGGCCGGGGTCGCGGTGCTCGCCGTGCTGGCGATGCGCTCGGACTTCGGCAAGGTGCTGCTCGCCGTCGGCGACAACCCGCGCGCGGCCCGGCTCGCCGGTGCCCGCACAGCCCGGATGCGCACCATCGCGTTCGCGGTCAGCGGGGCCTGCGCGGCCGTCGCGGCGATCCTGCTCGGCGGCTTCGGCGGGGTGTCCTTCCAGGTCGGGCAGGGCCTGGAGTTCACCGCGATCACCGCGGTCGTGCTCGGCGGGGTGGTGCTCGGCGGCGGGCGCGGCTCGGTCGCCGGGGCCATGCTCGGCGCGCTCACCCTGCAGACCCTGCTCACCCTGCTCAACCTGCTCGGCGTCTCCGGGGCGCTCAGCTCCGCCGTGCAGGGCCTGATCATCCTCGCCGCCGTCGCCGTCGGCACGCTGCGCCGCCGCACCTGAACCGCCCTGAACCGCTACCGAGAGGAACAACCCATGAGGAGACGCACCCCTATCCTGCTGGCCGTGTGCACCGCAGTGGCGGTGGGCGTGGTCGGCTGCACCAGCGACGTGCCCGGCGCGTCGCCCAGCGCCGGGCCCAGCGGCGCCGGCACCGGCGAGACGTCGAAGTTCTTCGTCCAGGCCGACCACGACAACGAGCTGGCGCTGCGCACCAAGACCGCCACCGGTCCCGCGGACAAGCCGTGGGAGCAGGCGCTGGACCCGAAGACCGTGGACACCGCCAAGTACAAGAAGGCCGGCCCGTACCACCTGTGCTTCTCCAACGCGGGCGTCGGCAACCCGTGGCGGCAGGTCGGCTTCAAGAACATGCAGGCCGAGGTCAAGCTGCACCCGGAGATCAAGACGTTCACCGTGGCCGACGCGGAGAGCAAGGACGACAAGCAGATCTCCGACATGACCGACCTGCTCGGCAAGGGCTGCGACGCGCTGATCGTCTCCCCGAACACCACCGCGACGCTGACCCCGGCCGTCGAGCAGGCCTGCGCGAAGGTGCCGGTCATCGTGTTCGACCGTGGCGTCAACACCAAGTGCCCGGTCACCTTCATCAACCCCATCGGCGGGTACGCGTTCGGCGCGACCGGCGCGGAGTTCCTCGTCGAGAAGGTCAAGCCGAAGGGCAAGATCCTCGCGCTGCGCATCCTGCCCGGCGTCGACGTGCTCGAAGCCCGCTGGGGCGCGGCGAAGGTCGTCTTCGACAAGTCCGAGCTGGACGTCGTCGGCGTCGAGTTCACCGACGGCGACGCGGCCAAGACCAAGACCATCGTCACCAACTACCTGCAGCGCTTCGGCGACATCGACGGCATCTGGATGGACGCCGGCGCCACCGCCGTCGCCGCGGCCGAGGCGTTCGAGGACGCGGGCAAGCCGTTCCCGGCCATCGTCGGCGAGGACCAGCAGGACTTCCTCAAGATGTGGCAGGACAAGAAGCTCACCGCGATCGCCCCGACCTACCCCACGTACCAGTGGCGCACGCCGGTCATCGCGGCCCTGAAGATCCTCAACGGCGAGGCCGTGGCCAGCCCCTGGAAGCTGCCCCAGCCGACCATCACCCAGGACAACCTGAGCCAGTTCGTGCAGGCCGACATGCCGCCGCTGCACTACGCCATGTGCGGCTGCGCCACCCTGCCCGGCTACCCCAAGGACTGGGGCGGCAAGTAACTGCCCGCACCACCACGGCGGCCGCCCTCCTCCCGGGGCGGCCGCCTTCCACCGTGAAAGAGGTGTCTTGTGTTCGCCATCGGCGCCAACCCGTGGATCTGGACCTCACCCGTGGACGACGACGCCCTGCGCGAGCTCGTGCCCCGCATCGCGGCCTGGGGCTTCGACGCGATCGAGATCCCCGTGGAGAACCCCGGCGACTGGTCCCCCGAGCTGGTCGGCGAGCTGCTCGCCGGACACGGCCTGGCCGCCGCGGCGGTGCTCGCGGTCACCCCGCCGGGCCGGGACCTGGTCTGCACCGACGCCGCGACGGTACGCGGCTCGCAGGACTACCTGCGCGGGCTGGTCGACGCCGCCGCCGTCCTCGGCGCGCCCAGCGTGTGCGGTCCTGTCTACGCGGCGGTCGGCCGCCTCTGGCGCATGTCGGCCGACGAGCGCGTCGACTGCTACCGGCAGCTGCGGTCCGCCTTGGAGCCCGTCGCCGATTACGCGGGCGAGCGCGGGGTCGCGATCGGCATCGAGGCGCTGAACCGGTACGAGACCTCGGTCGTCAACACCATGGCACAGACCCTGGACGCGATCGACGGGCTGCCCGGCAACGTCGGGATCATGCTCGACAGCTACCACATGAACATCGAGGAGTCCGACCCGTACGCGGCCGTCGCCCTGGCCGGGCCGCGCATCGTGCACGTGCAGGTGTCGGGCAGCGACCGGGGCGCGCCGGGGCGCGACCACCTCGACTGGCCGCGCTGGCTCGGCGCGCTGGCCGGCACCGGATACCGCGGCCCGATCTGCATCGAGTCCTTCACCGGCGAGAACGAGGCCATCGCGGTCGCCGCCGCGATCTGGCGGCCGCTCGCCCCGACCCAGGACGAGCTGGCCACCTCCGGCCTCGCCTACCTCCGCGAGGTGACCGCGACCCTGCGCGCCTGACCGGCATGATCGCCGTTTCCGTTCAGAGTGTGGGGCCAGACCACAGGTTTCGACCGGAAACGGCGATCACCGCCGTTCGGCTCAGGAGCGGCGGGTGAAGTCGGCCGTCCAGTTGACCTCCCAGGTGGTGCCGTTGTCGGTGGAGAAGGACTGCTCCCACTGGGGATGGGCGGGATCGGTCTTCGACCAGCGGTAGCGGACCCGGATCGGGGTGCCCTCCCAGACGTCGTCACACTCGAACGTGCCGACGGGACCGTCGAAGCGGCCGACCACCGGCTCGTCGAGCAGGCCGGCGCTGTTCTTCGAGGCCCACCAGATACGCCACACCTGCTCGTCGGGGTGGAACAGGCGCAGCGTGAGGCCCTCGAAACCCCGTTCCGGGGCGCGCAGCACGTCGAAGACGCCGGTGCCGTCGAGCAGCACCTGGCAGTCGAGGGTCGCGTCGAACTCGTACCACTCGTCGCAGCCCGCCAGCACCTTGACCAGCCGCCGCTGCACGCTGTCCCAGGAGCCGGCGAGGAAGTCGAAATCAGTGTTCGTCATGCGGGAGACGCTAGGGGCGTACCCCTGACATGTTCTGTCAGTGCTCGGCGGCAGAATCTCGGCCATGCGCGCCGACCGGCTGCTCTCCATCGTCCTGCTGCTGCAGAGCCGCGGTAGGCAGACCGCGCACCAGCTCGCCGCCGAGCTGGAGGTGTCGGTCCGCACCATCTACCGCGACATGCAGGCGCTGGGCACCGCCGGCATCCCGGTCTACGGCGACACGACCGGCTACGGGCTGGTCGACGGCTACCGCACCCAGCTCACCGGGCTGACCCCCGCCGAAGCCCGCGGCCTCGTGTTCGCGGAGCTGCCGGGGGTCGCCGCGGACCTCGGCCTGGCCGAGGCGGTGGCCGCCGCGCAGCTCAAGCTCGCCGCCGCGCTCCCGGACGCGCTGCGCGAGCGCAGCGCCCGCATGCGGCAGCGTTTCCACCTCGACACCCCCGGCTGGTACGAAGACGGCGACAGCTCCGAACACCTCGCCACCCTCGCCGACGCCGTATGGCACCAGCGTGCCCTGGCCGTCACCTACGAGAACTGGACCGGCCGCGCCGAGCACCGGCTGGAGCCGTACGGCCTGGTCCTCAAGGCGGGCAAGTGGTATCTGGTCGCCCGCGCCGCGCGGGGCCTGCGCACCTTCCGGGTCAGCCAGCTCCGCGAACTGACCGTGCTGCCCGACGAGTTCACCTGGCCGGACGGGTTCGATCTGGCGGCGCACTGGCACGAGCACATCACCGACTTCCGTGCCCGGCTGGTGCGGGGCGAGGCGCTGGTGCGCCTGTCCCCCGCCGCGCTGGAGCTGCTGCCGCACCTGATGGGCCGGGCCGTCGCCGAGGCCGCCGCGGCCGGTGAGCGCCAACCCGACGGCTGGATCCTGGCCCGCGTGCCGATCGAGACCGACAGCCACGCCGAGATGCAGTTCCTGCGCCTGGGTGCGCAGGTCGAGGTGCTGGAACCGGTCTCGCTGCGCCGGCGCATCGCCGCCACCGTCGAAGAGCTGGCCCGCACGTACGCGGACCCCGTTGACGAGTCGGCCGCCAGAACGGTCGGTACAGGTGCGCGTCGCGAATCTGGGGTGCCCTGATCCGGTCGGCGGGGCATACTCCGGCGGTGGAGAGCTTCCGGTGCACGGCTTGCGGAAACGCGCTGAGCGTCCCCGTACAGCTGGTGGACCTGCCGGCGGGACCGCACTGGTCGCTGCTGAGCCACCACCGCGTGAACCCGCCGCGGCTCGACCCCGGAACCTACGCGATCGACGAGGCCGCATACGGCAGCGGCAGGATCGTCGGCACCTTCGTGCTCTCACCCGGCGACGTGCGCGGCACACGATTCGTCTACGACCTGGTGGACACCGGCTGCTGGTCGCTGGTGGGATGGAACCCGTGCATCGCCTGCGAGCGGTGCGGCGCCCTGGTCGCCTCCCGGACCGACGACTGCGACGTCGCCCAGGAGACGCGCTTTCACCCCGCCATGGTGACCCGGGAGACCTGCGCCGTCGCGGCCGAGCCCGACAATGATCCGTTCGCGTCGATCGCGGATTGGGACGACGCCGCGCCGGACACCAGGGAGTGGGGTTGGGTGCCCAAACCCATCCGCCCACGGCCTGAACTCACGGCGACACGCTGGGGCCGCGGAGGCGTGAAATCGGATCTGTATCGCGACGACCCACCAGCCTGACCACGCCGAACGCCGGTCGGCGAGGGAGGTTCACTCCGCTCGGCCGACGAACGCAGTGGCGCGGCGCCGATCTTCCGGATGGACGCGGTGATCGGGTTTTGTCCGACCCCGACACTACGGTCTGCGGCCATGCGTTCCGATTCGACCACCCAGTTCGTCACCGCGGTCAAGCTCCGAGAGCTGCGGGCACAGCACAGCCGGCTGCGCGAGGCCTACGACCGGCTCACCCTCCAGGCCGAGGCCGCGACCGATCCCCACCAGCGGCTACGACACCTCTATCGCGGGTTGGCCGACCTCACCTACGCGGGCGGAAGGGTCCATCCCGAACTGGCCGATCTCGGCGTCCTGGCCAACGACACCCTTCCCGGTCAGGGCATCTCCGCCGACCTGGTCGAGCGCTGGTCCCGTCGGCTGGCCGACGAACTGACCGCAGGACGCCTGCGTTCGGAGTTCGTCTTCCGGTTCGGAGTCCTCCTCGAGCAGTGGGCGACCAGCGGCGACAGCCTTCAGCGGATCCCGCCCACGCGACAGCTGCACGAATTGCGTGAGCATGTTCTGACGCCACCCCGTCCGAACGACCATCGTGGCCTGATCGAGAACCTGCTCGCCGGGGTCTCCGAGGCCGACCCGGCGAAGGACCACATCGTGGCGACCCGCGAGGATTCGCTGCAGGAGGCCCTCAGCCTCATCCACAACGACCAGTATCAACCCGCTCGGCTGCGGGCCGAGGCGCGCCGCCTGATCCAGGACCACACGCTCTCCGCGGAGCTCGCCGACGTCCTCACCCTGCTGGGAACCGGCCCCGACGCCCTGCAGTGGCCGGCCGGCGGCGTGGTCACCCGGGCCGCATGGACCAGAAACAAGTGGCGTCTCTACACCGATCAGGATCTTCCCACCACCTGTCTGCTCGACGTGCTCGCCCGCCGGTGGGAGCGGGAACTGTCCGACGTTTTCGGCGACTGGCGACAGAGACAGGCGGCGGACCACCGGTCGGAGCTCCTGTGGGCGCTCAACGTCCCCAAGTCCGTCACGGACGGCGAGCAGCAGTTCGCAGGGTCCGCGGGCCGGCAATCGGACCCGGAAACGATTCCCTGGATCGCGGATCTCGGCACCGCACGGGACCCTCAGGCGCGCGCCGGCTTCGAGTTCATCCACGACGATCCCTACCGGAAATCGGTCCTGGCCCAGCGACGCGCCCACCTGGACAAACTCCACGAGGTCACCGCGGTCGACCCGTACGAGCAGGACAGCGACATGTTCTTCCCGGTGGTGGCACTGGTGAACGCCGAGATCAAGCTGGCGCGGGCCGCTTTCCCTGACCGACCGCTCTGCGTCGTGAAGCTGGATCTGCGTGACTACTACTCCAGCATCCCCCACGACCTGGTATTGACCATCCTGGCCGGCCTCGGGATCCGCCCGCCGGAACTGGATCTGGTTGCCGGGTTCCTGGCCATGCCCCTGGCGGCGACCGACGGCTCCGGCTCCACCGGCGACCTCGGTGAGACCCGGTCCGCCACCCGCGGCGTGCCCATGGGCTACCGGCTCTCGGCGCTGCTGGCCGAGCTGATCGGACGCTGTATGGAGACCTACGTCCAGCAGCGCGCCGCGGTCCGCGTCATTCGGGTGGTCGACGACATCTGTCTGCTCACCCCGGATCCCGATGCCGCCGTCGCCGCCCGGGAACACGTGACCGCGTTCTTCCGGACCTGCGGGCTGACGCTCAACGACGACAAGTTCGGAGCGGTCTGCATCGGCGGCGAACTCCCGGCGGCCATGGCGGGGCCGCTGCCCCGGTGGGGCATGCTCACCCTCGACCAGCGGGGCGAGTGGTCGGTGCACGAAGCCGGCTTCCAGCAGCACCTGGCCCAGAGCCGCGGCAGCGTCATGGCCGCCGAGGCGGTGCTGTCGAAGGTCGACATCATCAACGCGGACCTCACCCACCTGGCCCGATGCATCGCACTGGGAGCCGACTTGGGTGACGACCACCGCGCCGAGGCCAACGCCGCCCTGGTCCGGTTCGTCGACGACTACGTCGGCCCCGGCCAGGGAATCGCCGACGCCCTGTGCAAGGACGTCATCGCCCTGGTCGGGGCCCGCACCGACGCCGACCGGCAGACCCCACCGCAGGCGATCCCGGAGGCCTGGCTGTACTGGCCGGTCACCGCCGGTGGGCTGGGACTGCGCAACCCGTACATCATGGCCGGGCAGTTCGCCGAGGCGGTTCGCCGCCGCGATCGCGTCGCCGTGCCGCCGGGCCCCGCCGAGGCGGGCTGGAACACCCGCGACAACGACTGGGCCCGCTACTACCGGCAGTTGCTGAAGCCGCTGGACCCGGCCGCCCCCACGGACACGGCCGCCACCGAGAGCCTGACCCGGGATTTCATCGCCCGGGGAACCACCATCTCCCAGGGCGCCCAGCTCAGGCTGACCCCGTATTGGCGCTGGATCCTGTCGGTCTACGGCCCCGAGATCCGGGAGCGGTTCGGAACATTCCGGTTCCTGAACACCGAACTGGTGCCACTGCAACTGTTGGGCGCCCGCCGCACCGACAGCCACGGCAGCAACGACAGCCGCGGCACCAACGACGACCCCTGGGCCACAGCAGACGTGGACAACCCCCCGTTCTGAGGCCCCGCCCGTGGCCAGTGGCGTCCCACGCCATCGACTGACCGCGCCGGTGGGCGGGCCGATCGGCCCGCCCACCGACCGGGACTCGCATGCCGCGATCTGGCTATAATCGCGGCGGCTGCCAGGAAGCCACCGGTCCGCGGGAATGGGCACAGCCCACCTGGCGTGTGCGTCACGTGTCACGAGTGCTCTCCTTTCGACCTGACCAAGCGGACATCAGGCAGACGAGAGGAGGCCATGGTGCCGATCCTGGACATGCCCGACCGTCCGCACCTCGAAAGCTTTCGTCGGCAGGCCCGTGCCCTGCAGCGGGCCGTTCGGGCCGGCGACCCCGATGCCGTCGCGCGGCTGGCCCGCCACCATCCGGGTGGCGCGCCCGACGCCGGCGGCTTGCAGCTCAGCGCGGCACAATTCGTCGTAGCCCGCGAATACGGGTTCTCCAGCTGGCCTCGGCTCGCGCGATACCTGCAAACCGTGGCCGATCACGGCTGGGACACCGCGCTCGGTGCCGCACCGGCGAGCGACCCGGCGGAGGAGTTCTGCCGCCTCGCCTGCCTGACGTACAGCCGCGAGGACGGGCCGGAGCGCTGGGCGCAGGCCCGGCAGCTTCTGGTTCAGCATCCCGAGTTGACCACGGGCGACATCTGGGCCGCCGCCGCGGCTGCCCGCCCGGACCACGTCGACCGGCTGCTCACCGAGCAGCCGAGGCGGGTGGTCGAGCGGGGCGGCCCGTTCCGGTGGCGGCCGCTGTACTACCTCGTCTACTCGCGATTCGACCCAGCCGTGCCGGCCGAGCGTGTGCTGGCAGTCGCCCGACGGCTGCTCGACGCCGGTGCCGACGCCAACGAGGGCTACCTCTTCGACGCTCTACCGTCACCCTTCACTTTGCTGACGGGGGTGTTCGGCCACGGCGAGCTGGGCCGGCGGCGCCAGCCCCGCCACCCGCATTGGCGGACGTTGGGCCGACTGCTACTCGACGCGGGTGCCGACCCCAACGATGCCCAGACCCTGTACAACCGGATGTTCGAGCCCGACGACTCGCACCTGGAGCTGCTGTTCGAGTACGGGCTCGGCACCGGCGACGGCGGCCGGTGGAAGAAACGGATCCCGGACCTGGCCACGCCCGCGCAGATGTTGCGCGTCCAGCTACGCTGGGCGGTCGAGCACCACCAGCCCGCCCGGGTCCGGCTGCTGGTCGAGCACGGCGTCGACTTCCGCTCACCGTTCGAGGGCGACGGGCCCTCGTGGAGTCCCGGCGACGGCCGGACGCCGGTCGAGCTGGCCCAGGTCTACGGCGACACCGAGATCGCCGACTATCTCCTCGCGCGTGGCGCGTCGCTCGGCCCCGACCCGGTACGCGACCTGATCGCCGCGGCGTTCCGCGCCGACCGGTCCACCCTGGACCGGGTCCGCGCCGCGTATCCCGACGCCGTGGCCCAAGCCCGTCGCAGCCGCCCGGGGCTCATCGTCTGGGCCGCGGCCAAGGCGCCCGTCGAGACGGTCACGTTGCTCGCTGAGCTCGGCTTCGACGTGAACGCCTACGGGCGCGGCGACGCCCCGGTCGAAGAGGCGTGGGAGACGGCCCTGCACCACAGCGCGGTGAACGGGAACGTCGAGCTCACCCGCCGGCTGCTGGACCTGGGTGCCGACCCCGACCTCCGCGATCGGCGCTTCGACGCGACTCCACTCGACTGGGCCAGGCACTTCGGCCGACAGTCGACCGCCGCACTGCTCGAACCCGTCACGGCACCCCCACCGAACGGCGCATGAACGCGGCCGGGATGACGGGCGGTCCTCAGCCGCCCAGTGTCTTCTCGGGGGCCCGCCCGCACCGCGCCACCGGAGTCGAGCGGACCTCGGATCTCGGCGTTACGATGGCCGCCAACCACCGCGACGCGTACAGCACGGGTCCGCCGTGCTCGCCGGCCCGGAGGCAAACCAGTTCTGCGTGCTGCGCTCGCAGGCGAACGGGGGTTCTGACCATGCGCCTGACCAAGTACGGCCACGCCTGTGTACGCATCGACGACGGCGACCGGGCCCTGGTGATCGACCCGGGCGTCTACTCCGAGCCGGTGTCGTTCGACGGCGTCGCCGCGGTGCTCGTCACCCACGAGCACGCCGACCACGTCGACGTCGACCTGCTCCGGGCGGCCCGCGAGCGCAACCCGGAGCTGACCGTGCACACCCATCCCGGGCTGGCGGCTGAGCTGGGCGACGGGGTCCAGGCGGTCTCGCCCGGGGAGGTCTTCACCGCGGCCGGGTTCACGGTGCGGGCGGTCGGCGGCGAGCATGCCGAGATCATCGACGGCCTGCCCGGCTGCGCCAACATCGGCTTCGTCGTCGACGGCGTCTACCACCCCGGCGACTCGCTGTTCGTGCCGTCCGAGCCGGTCGAGACCCTGCTGATCCCGGCGGCCGGGCCGTGGCTGAAGATCGGCGACGCGATCCGGTTCGCCCGCGCGGTGCGGCCGCGCCGCGCGTTCCCGATCCACGACGGTGTGCTCAACGAGCTCGGACTGCGGCAGTTCGACGCCTGGCTGGGCGGCGAGGAGCGGATCGGCTACACCCGCATCCCGCTGGGCGACACCGTGGTCGTGTAGCGGTTCAATCCGGCAGCATCGGCATGACCAGGCCGGTGTCGGTGCCCAGCAGTGTGCCGCGTTGCAGGGAGGTCGTGCCGAAGCGGCGGCGCACCGCGTCGACGGCGGTGTCCAGCGCGTCGCGCGGCAGGTCGTCGAAGGGCAGCTCGGGCTGGATGTGGCCGGTGCTGTCCAGGTTGGCGACCGACACGCCGATCAGTGTCAGGCCGCGCTCGGCGACCAGCGGCGCAGCGGTCGCGAGCAGGGCTCGGGCGGCGTCGAGCACCGCCTGGGTCTGCGACGTCGCCTTCGGCATGGTCGACGAGCGGGTCGCCCGGGTGTAATCGGCGAACCGCAGCCGCAGCACCACGGTGCGGCCGGGACGTTGCGCGCCGCGCATGCGGCGGGTGACCCGCTCCACCAGCCCGGCGAGCGCGGCCTCCAGGAACTCGACCGTGTGCGGGCCGCGGCCGAGAGCGCGCTGGGCTCCCATCGACGCGCGGCGGCGGCCGGTGACGACGGGTCGCGGGTCGCGGTTGTGAGCCAGGGCATGCAGGTGTCGGCCCGCGCCCTGGCCGAGCATCGACACCAGCGCGGCTTCACCGAGCCGGGCGACCTGCCCGACGGTGCGGATACCGCGCTGGTGCAGTTTCGCGGAGGTGACCGCGCCGACGCCCCACAGCACCTCGACCGGCAGCCGGTGCAGGAAGGCCAGCTCGTCGGCGGGCTCGACGGCCAGCAGCCCGTCCGGTTTCGCGACCCGGCTGGCGACCTTGGCGAGGAACTTGGTGCGGGCCACGCCCACGGTGATCGGCAGGCCGACCCGGTCGAGCACGTCGCGGCGCAGCCGGGCCGCGATCGCCACGGGCGTGCCGGCGATCCGGTGCAGCCCCGCGACGTCGAGGAACGCCTCGTCGATGGAGAGCGGCTCGACGATGGGCGTGGTGTCGTCGAAGACCTCGAACACCGCCCGGCTGGCCTCGGTGTACGCCGCCATGCGGGGCGGGACGACGATCGCCTTCGGGCACCGGGCGAGCGCGGCCCGCACGCCCATCGCGGTGCGCACGCCGTACGCCTTGGCCTCGTAGCTGGCGGCCAGCACCACACCGGCGCCGACGATGACCGGCCGGCCTCGCAGACGCGGCTCGTCCCGCTGCTCCACCGAGGCGTAGAACGAGTCGAGATCCGCGTGCAGGATCGTCGCCGAGCCGGTCATGCCGACATCTTAGTACACCCGTACGAATCCACCGGCGATCCTCGACGACCGCGCGGACCAGGTCAGGGGGTGCGGCCGATGAAGGCGAGCAGGCGGGTCTGCGGGTCGGCGTCGTCGGGGACCTCGACCTTCGGGCCGTAGTGACCGCTGGTGCGCAGTACGGCGTCCATCGGCAGCATCCCCTCCAGCAGCACGGCGCACCGCTCGGCGTCCAGCCGCTCGTCCTGCCCGGTGGCCCTGGCCAGGTCCCACGTGTGCAGGAAGACGTCGGTGGTGTAGAACATCGAGACCGCCTGGTCCAGGGGCAGCACGCCGAGGTTCGGGTTGGTGAGGACCTTGTCCGCCGTGGCGGGGTCGTCGAGCAGGGCCTGCACCGCGTCGCTGTGGACGGTCCAGGCGGCGACCGGGTCCTGGGCGACCGGAGGACCCTTCGGCAGCTCGATCCCCGTGCCCGCCCGGAGGAAGCCCGGAAACCACTCGACCAGGTGACCCACCACGTCACGGGCGAGCCAGCCGGGGCACGGCGCCGGACGATCCCAGTCGCCTGGGGCCACGCCGCGCACGCGTTCGGTGAACTGCTCGGCGGTACTGCGGTGCTCGTCAGCGGGACCCGCCATCACGTCAGCTCCTTCGACTCGGCCCGGACCGACGCGCGAGGCCCGGCTCGCACGCCGATCCGGTCAGACCGTCGAATGCTACTTCCCGGCTCGGACACCGGCGGCCAGGCGCGTTACTCCGTTGCCGGGTGTCCCGCCGCTGGCTAGCCTTCGAAAATGATCGACATCCCGGACACAGGGCTGCGGCTGCGGTTCCTCACCGATCCCGGCGAGTTCATGGCCGTAGCCGGTGCGCACCTCGCCGCCGACCCGGTCGTCAACACCGTCGTGACGACGAACGCCCACCGGAAGCTGTCGCAGCGGGCCGACGGGATCGCACCGCCCGACCGCGACTGGTGGCTCGTCGTGCACGACGACTCCGGCGCTGTGGTCGGGACCGGGATGCGCACCGCGACCAGCGCGCCGTACCCGATGTTCCTGCTGCCGATGCCCGATGCCGCGGCGGTGGGACTGGCCCGCACGCTGGTCGAACGCGGCGACGAGGTGCTCGCCGTCAACGGCGCCCTGCCGGCCGTCGAGCGGTGCGCCGCCGAACTCGCCCGGCTGCTCGACGGCCGGGTCGCGGTCCGCCACCACACCAGGCTGTACGAACTCGGCGACCTGGTCCCGCCGAAGCCAGTGCCCGGCAGGCTGGCTCCCGCCCGCGAGGACGATCTGGACCTGGTCGCCGAGTGGTTCGAGGCGTTCATGGGCGACGCCGACGAGCAGGCGGGTCGCGCCCGCGGCGCCAGTGCGCACGAAGCGCCCGAGCGGCACGAGCTGCTGCGCCGGCTGCGCGACGGAGACCTGTGGTTCTGGCTGGACGCCGACGGCGAGCCGGTGCACCTGACCGGGGCGAATCCGCCGTCGTTCGGGGTGGCCCGGATCGGTCCCGTGTACACGCCGCCGGAGCAGCGCGGCCGCGGCTGGGCCGGCAACACCGTCGCCGAGGTCTCCCGGCGCATCCAGGCCGCGGGCGGGCGAGCGTGCCTGTACACCGACCAGGCCAACCCGGCCTCGAACAGCCTCTACACCGCGCTGGGCTACCGGCCGGTGGTCGACATGGCCAACCTCGCCGTGATTCGCTGACGTCGAAGAGCGCGGCGAGTCTCGGCAGGCGGCGTATTCCGCCGAGCCGCGGTCACTCCGGCAGCTCGGCCAGCACCAGCCGAAGCGTGCCGGCGGCGTCGGTCTCGTCGTGGACCCGGCCGTCACGAAAGCGCACGACGTACCGGTCGGGGGTCGCCACCGGATCGACCATAGGCAGGTCCCGGCTGTACGGCCACTGGTCGGTCCTGCTGAAACACAGCGTCCAATGGCTGGTGTACGGCCGCAACGCGCGCAACCGGGGCTCGTGGAACGCCAGCGCGACGAAGGCACGCAGCCGCACGCCGATCGAATCGGCGCGGTGGTTCTCGTACAGCCAGAGCCAGGTCGCCTCGCCGTGGTCGCCCCGTTCGCGCGCCTCGGCGAGGGCCACCGAACCCAGGAACGGCCACGCCGCCGCCGCCTCGCCGGGCCGTGCCCCGTCGAGCCACAGCCGCGCCGCGCCCGCCGCCTCCGCCAGGTCCGCGGCGTACCCCGACAGCAGGGTCCGACGGCCGTCGCGCAGAAAGAGCCAGAACCTCCGCTGCCAAGGGCTCAGCAGCAGTTCCGCACGCAACTCACCGGCCGAGACGGTCGCGTTGCGATAAGGGTTCCCACCGTCGCGAAGCTCCGCTCGCAGCGCCAGGCCCTGCCGGTCGAACTCGTCCTGCCACGCGCGGCGCGTATCGCCTGTCGCGACGATGTCCGGATACCAGTCGGCCGCCTCGCCCCACGACTCCCCCGTGTCGGTCATCACGCCATGATGCACGGCGTCAGGGCGGCGATGCCACCGTCCACGACCGGAGCTTGTCGGGATTGCGCACCCCCCAGATCCGGGCGATCCGGCCGTCGGCGACGTGGAAGGCCATCACCGTCACCGTGACGCCGTTGCTCTGGGCCACCAGGCCGGGCAGGCCGTTGACCGTACACTCCAGGATCGTCAGGCCGGGAATCCAGCCCGCGATCTCGACCGCGTAGCGGGCGACGTGCTCCGCCCCCTCGACCGGCCGGACCACCGTGCTGATCCGGCCGCCGCCGTCGGCGATCGCCGTGACGGCGGGGTCGAGCAGGGCGATCAGGGCCTGGATGTCCTTGCTCTCCCAGGCCTGCTTGAAGTCCTTGACCAGGGCGGCGTGCTCGGTGGCCGGAGCCGCCGAGGCCCGGGACGCGCGGACCCGGGCGCGCGCGGAGGAGGCCAGCTTGCGGCAGGCCGCCGGGGTGCGGCCGACGATCTCGGCGACTTCGGCGAAGGAGTGGCAGAACACGTCGTGCAGGATGAACGCGACCCGCTCCGCCGGGGTCATCGCCTCGAGCACGACGAGGAAGGCCATGCTGACCGACTCGTCGAGGGTGACCCGGTCGGCCGGATCGCCGGTGGTCCCGCGGCCGGGCAGCGGCTCGGGGATCCACTCGCCGACGTAGCGCTCCCGGCGAGCCCGCGCCGAACCGAGCACGTCCAGGCAGATCCGGCCGGCGACCTTCGTCAGCCACGCCCCGGGCGACTCGACGGCCTGCCGCTGCTCGTCGGACAGGGCATACCAGCGGGCGTACGTCTCCTGCACCGCGTCTTCGGCTTCGGCCAGCGAGCCGAGCAGCCGGTACGCCAGATTGATCAGCTGACGCCGCTCGGCCATGACCGCGTCCAGTTCCGCACCCGGTGCGCCTGCCGACTCCGGCCGATCACCCATGTCCCGTCGCCTCCCTTGATCACGTCCACTCTGGGCGGTACGGCACCGCGGCGCATCGGATTGTGAGGTCCGGCACGTCACCTCACATCCACCGCTGGTGTGTCGTCGGGTCGGTGAGACACCATCCAGCATCCGCGAAGGGCTCGGCAAGCGGGCCACTGCGGGATGCGACCGAGTTCGAGGAGAGATCCGATGCGAAAAGCGTTCGCCGCACTGGCCGCCCTGCTCCTGCTGGTCGTCGTGGCGGAGTTCTACTTCGCCGCGAGTGGCGCGGCCGACCCCGACGGCTCGTCCTACCGGCCCCACCACGTGCTGGGCTACGTCATCTTCCTGCTGCCGCTGGTGATGGCGGCCGTCGGCGCACTGGGCCGGCTGCCGGGACGGCTCATCGGCCTGGCCGCCGCGGTCGCCGGGCTGACCGCGGTCCAGGTGGTGATCGCGAAGCTCGCCCGCGCGCTCGGCGACACGGCCGGACCGCTGGTCTTCGGACTGCACGCGGTCAACGGCCTGGCCATGGTCGCGGTGGTCGGGTTGCTCGCCCGGCAGGCCTGGGCGCCGGCGAAGTCCGCGACACCGGCCGCGTGACCGCGCGTCGAGACCTGCGGAACACCAGGGCTCCCTGGCGGGTCGGGGTACGCCGTCGGCCCGGCCCGCCAGCACCTCTTTACATACGTAGATCATCAGAATATCTTGCGTTCGTGACTGTCTCTCCTATGAGGATGCGCGAACCCACGTACTACATCCTCGCTTCGCTGCAGGACGAACCGCTGCACGGCTACGCCATCATCAAACGTGCCGGCGAGCTGTCGAGCGGGCAGGTGCGCCTGGCCACCGGCACGCTGTACGCCGCACTCGACCGGCTGGCCGGCGAGCAGCTCGTGCGGGTCTCCGACGAGCAGATCGTCAACGGCCGGGCCCGGCGTTACTACACGCTCACCGAGGCCGGGCTGGTCGCCCTGCGCGAGGAGGCGGCACGGCTGGCCGACGCAGCCCGGATCGTCACCGAGCGGGTCCCGAAGACGGCACCGGCCATAGGCCCCGGGGCGGTGCCGGCGTGAGCGCGGAGACGACGAGCCGCTACGAGCGGCTGCTGCGGCTGTACCCGAAGGCATACCGGGACCACCGCGGCGCGGAAATGCTCGGCACGCTCATGGACGCGGCGGAGGCCGGGCAGGGGCGGCCTCCGCTGCGCGAGACAGGCGCGCTCGTGCTCGGTGCGCTGCGTGCACGGGTGGGCACAGCAGCGGGCCTGCCGGTCGGGCAGGCCTTGCTGTCGGCGGTACGGGTGGCCGCGCTGCTGCTGCTCGCCTACGGCGCGGCGGTGTCCGTGGCCCGGGGCGGCCGGGTCGTCTTCTCCGACCTGCTGGGCCACGGGCTGCGGCTGGAGTCGGAACTCGGGTTCGTCGGCGCGACCGTCCTCGGAGTGCCGGCCCTGCTGCTGGCCGCCCGGGGCCGCTACGGGCGGGCCACCGCGGTCGCCGGGGCGGCGCTGGTCTGCGAGCTGTGGGCGCAGATCGGCCCACAGCTGCACTTCTACGTCACGACGGTCCGCCCGGACAGCCGGAACACCACTGGATGGGCGGAGGCGAGCTGGTACTTCCTGGAGGACCGGCTGGCGGATTACCAGTTCTGGCCGCTGCCGCTGGGCATCGTGCTGATGGTGCCGCTGCTGCGCCGACGGCCCGCCGTGCCCGGGAACCCCCTGTGGTGGCTGCTCGCCGTGCCGCTGTCGGTCGTCCTGCTGCCGACGTCGTTCGACGGCTCACTCGGCATGCAGCCGTTCGCGCTGGTGGCCGTCTGCCTGGGCGCGCTGGCGTGGTCGTTCGTGGACGCGCGGGCGGCGCTGGCGGCGGCCGTGCTTCCGCTGCCGATCACTCTCTCGGCGCTGGGCCAGCAGTACCTGCCCAGCCACCAGGGCAACGAGAGCAGGATGATCTGGATCCTGGCCCCAGCCGCCGTCACGGCGATCCTGGTCGCCACCGGTGCGGCATTGGCGCGCAGGCAGGCCCGACTGTGACCGCACCCCGGCTGCGGGAGGCCCTGGACGCGCTGGTGGTCGCCGGCGCGGTGGGCGCGCTCGCCGAGGTGCACGCCGGCACCGGCTCGTACACGATGGCGAGCGGAGTCTCCGCACGGGGAACCGGCGCACCGGTCGACCCGTCCGGCCACTTCCGGATCGGCAGCGTCACCAAGACGTTTACGGCCGCCGCGGTGCTGCAACTGGTGGGAGACGGCCGGTTGTCCCTCGACGACACTGTCGACCGGTGGCTGCCCGGTCTGCTCGGCGACGGCGCGGCGATCACCGTCCGGCAACTGCTCATGCACACGGCGGGGTTGTACAACTACACCGACGCCTGGGCCGTGGACGGCAGGCTGGACGTCGAGGTGGTGCTGTCGCGGCGGAGTCTGCGGATCCGGCCCGAGGACACCGTCGCCCTCGTCGAGCAGCGTGGCGCGCAGTTCCCGCCGGGCTCCGCCGTCGCGTACAACAACACCGGCTACGTGCTGGCGGGCATGCTCGTCGAGCAGGCCACCGGCGGCACGTACGCCGAACACGTCGAGCGTCGCATCCTGGAGCCGCTGCGGCTGTTCGGCACCGTCGTCCGCGACGACGACCCGGGCCTGCCCCGGCCGCACGCACACGGCTACCTGCCCGGCCCGGACGGGCCGGTCGACGTCAGCGTCTTCGACCGTTCCACGGCGTGGGCCTCCGGCGGCATCGTCTCGACGGCGCACGACGTCAACCGGTTCTTCGCCGCTCTGCTGCGCGGCGAGCTGCTCGGGCCCGCCGAGCTGGAGCAGATGCTCACTCCGACACCGTGGACGACACCCGGAACGGACAGCGGCCTCGGTCTCGTCCGGGTCCACCTGCCGGACGGCCCGGCCGTCTGGGGCAAGCACGGTGGCTTCTTCGGCTTCGACACCTTCTCTTTCCACACCCGGGACGCCTCACGGCAGCTGACGGTCTCGATCACGACCGACACCGGCCGGTCGCCGAGCACCGAGGACGTCCTGCGCCGCTTCGGGTTCGTCTTCGGCGGTCAGGGCTGACGGCCGGGCACCTCGCCCCGCCGGGTCGTCCACGGATAACAGGACGACGGCGGTGGGGCGGGTCGCCATAATCGTCGGTCATGACCACTGCCCGCCCCGACACCGACTTCCTGGTGCTGCCCCCGCGCCCCGACAGCACCGCCGAGCTGCTCGCCGCGGCGGCCCGGCGGCGTGGCCTGGCCGTGGAGCAGCTGCCCGGACCGGTGGTGCCCGACCGGCTGCGCCAGAGCACGGGCGCGCACCTGTACGGCGGACCCGTCTTCGCCGGCGCGGTCGCGCCGGACCTCGGCCTGGCCCTGCTGGAGCCCGACGACGCCTGGCTGACGCGGCTGCCGTACGAGTACACCCGCCGCGACATCACCCTGACCACGCTCGGCGAAGCGCGCTGGTCGCGTACGCCGATGTTCGTCAAGCCGCCGCGAGACAAGCACCTGCCCGCCGCCGTGTACGCCGACGGCTCCCGCCTGCCCGGCGACGAGCGCCTGCCCGCCGACACCCCGGTGCTGGTCAGCGACATCGTGACGTTCCTCGTCGAATACCGGCTGTTCGTCCTCGACGGGGCCGTGCACGCCGCCAGCCGGTACGCCACCGGCGGCCGCCTCGACCCCGCCCCGCTCGACGCCTGTCGGCACCGCGACGCCGTGCTCGACTTCGCCGAGGACCTGCTCGACGCCCATGCGGACAGCCTGCCCAGCGCCGTCGTCGTGGACGTCGGGCTGGCCAGTGACGCCGACCGCGGCGAGGAGCACTGGGCCGTCGTGGAGGCGAACATGGCCTGGTTCAGCACCGGTTACGCCGCCGACCCCGACCGCGTCCTGGACGTGGTGCTCCGCGCGGCGGGACCTGATGCTCGCGTCGCTGCCCGGGACCGGCCGTTCGCTCTCGCCACGTGATCAGTTCGACGGCGGCCGGATGACGTCGGGACCGTTCGGTACAGTCCGCGGATGCCGATCGAGACCAGCCACAGCGGTGCTTCCTCCTCCGCGAACACGGCCGCCGACGTCACCGCGCTGGTGGAGCTGCTCGGCCGCGCGGCCACCGACGACCGGCTGCGCGAAGGCCTTGGCGAGGAGTTCGCGTACGTGGCGGGCGTGTGCCCGGAGCTGTTCCGCCCCCATCAGGAAGAGGTCGTCACCCGGCTCTTCGACGGGTTCGAGATCGGCTTCGACGACATGTGCATCCTGCTCGACGGGGCGCCCGACGCCTGCGTCGAACACCTGGTGGGGCGGCTGCGGGAACGCGGGTCGTACCGGGAGGCGTGGGCGCTGGCCGCGATCGGCACCGAGGCCGCGCACGCCGCGATCGCCGAGCTGGTGCGCGGCGGCGCGGACCGGCAGGAGTTCGAAGACTGCGGCGTCTGGACCCCGCCCACCGGTCCCGCGCAGCGCCGGTTCTCCGCACACCGGCGGGCCGTGCACCTGCGCCCGGCGTCCGATCCCGCGGAGCTGCTCACCGCGGACCACCCCGTCGGGCTGCCGCTCGCCCGGGTCGTACGCGATCCGGATGCGACCCCGGTGGCCTGGCACTACCTGTCACTGCGCATCGCCGAGATCCCCGGGATGCCGCGCTGGCCAGCCGAGCAGGTTCACCTGGCGAGCCCGCGCGGCTCCCTGGGCTGGACGCTGTCCGCGGCTGTCGGCGACGACGGCCGGTGGCACGACGAGGTCCTCACATCCGACGAGCCGGGCGGCGAGGACGACGTCGTCGACAACGACGGCGGGCGCGGCCTCGGCACGGTCCTGCTCCGGCCGTACGACGCCGACCTGGTCTACGCCAACTGGCACATCCTGTCGACGCCGGGTGTCTTCGGCACGGCGGGCGGGCCCGCGATAGGCCTCTATCCGAACCCGCACTGCCGCTCGTGCGACCGTCTGATGTTCCATGTGGTCACGGTGCAGAACTACCTCCGCGAGTACGGCCACGGCTGGCGCACGCTGTACCTCTGCGAGGACTGCGAGATCACGACCTGCACCGCGACCAACTGGAACTGACCGGCCGCCTCCGCAGGAGCGTCTGGATTAGGGTCGTCCGGTGAACGTCTACGACATAGCCGCCGCGCTGCCCGCCATCGACGTGCTGCGCGGTCGATGTCAAGCACTCGCCGTGCTGGAGCGCGTCTTCGACACGGATCCGTACTACGTCTACACGCGTGACTGGGGCGACGCCGAGGCCGCGCTGATGAGCAACGGCAGCGGTGACGAGTGGTCCATCGTGTTCACCTCCGACGGCGTGTTCATCCGCGTGTTCAACCACGAGTCCCCCATGTCTCCCTTCCGCGAACGGGGCCGCGAACTGTGGCCAGGGTTGCTCGACGGACTGCCCGAAATATTCGGCCCACAGGTGGCGGAGCCCGCTTTCAGCGACGGGAAGGGCCATCTCCGCGCGACCGCTGTGCTGTGGCGGCTGGCCGACGACGAGCGCTGGCACGCGGGTGAGGGCATCGTCTTCCCGCCTGACGACTCCGTTGACGGCGCCGGCATGCTCGCGATCCTGCTGGACGACATCGTCGACAGGTATGTGGCGTTCGCCGAGGACTACTACGAGATCGAGGTGGACCCGGCCGCCGTCGGGCAGGTGATCGCGCACCGGCCGCTGACGGACGCGCTCGTACGGTCGCTGAACCCGACGACGGCCCTTTCCGACCTGCACGACGACGTGGCCGCCATCGGGTATCCGATGACGGCCACGTGAGCTGGTCTCACTGGTACGAGACGAACACCGGGGACGGCTCGACCGCGATGGTCTCCTTCGGCGAGAACGTCGGCTTGTCCTCGTCGTAGAAGTTCTTCCAGCCCCACCAGACCTGGTTCGGCGCTTCGGCGCGTACGTTGTCCCAGGTCGCCATCTTCTCGCTGGCCGAGCCGAAGCCGTCGGCGTGGATCACCACGGCCAGCTCGTCGAGGTTGGTGTCGATGCCCGTCCGGCCCGTGATCATGTCGGTGCGGAACTGGTGCAGCATCAGGATCTTCTGCGGGAGCTGCCGGCTGCGGGTCAGCTCGGCGAGCCAGGCCGCCGTCTTGTTGATCTCGTTGGCGCCGACCGAGCCGATCTGCACCATGTGCCGCTGGTGCGGGGCGAGCCGCCATTCCGGGTCCAGCGCCAGGCCGACGTGCGGCTGCACCAGCAGTTCCTCGTACCGCTTGGCCTGGGTGAGGAAGTCGGTCCGGCCGGGCTGGAGGTCGAGCAGCACGTAGATGCCCGCCGTGCGGGCCGCCTCCACCCAGGGGCGCAGGTGCTCGACCGTCGACTCGTTCGAGAAGTCGCCATCGGGCCCCGGGTCGCTGGAAGCCACCGTGGTGATGATCTCGAAGGCGGGCACCACCAGGCCCTTGTCGATTTCGGCATACTGCGCGGCGACCTTGCGGGCGCGCTTTACGGCGGCTTCGACGCCCTGCTCGCCGAGCGAGCCGAGACCGGAGTCGCCGGGGTGGCCGTAGAGGGCGATCAGGCGGCGGTTCGGGAACACCACCTGGCGTCCGCCCGGCAGCAGCGTGCCGGTGGCGGCCGTGGCGATCCGGTTGCGCAGCCGCTCGGCGGGCCCGAACGCGCCGCCAAGGGCCATCACGCGGGCGGTCGGTCGACCCGTGAGCGCCTTGATGACCTCGTCGTCGGCGCGCGGGTCGGGGTCCTTGAGCACCAGCACCTGCGCGCGGCTCGCCTTCGCGGTGGCCGTCGCGGCCGCGGCATCAGCCCGGTCGAGGGTCAGCACGACGAGCTGGTCCAGCGGGGCCACGGCGCCGAGCCGGGGCAGACCGCCGCCCTGGTACGGCTTGACCTCCTGGCCCTTGGCCGCGTTGTCCTTGGCCCAGCCGGTGGCCGCGTCGCCGATCGGGATCAGGGTCTCGGGCGCGAGCCGTCCCAGCTCCTCGCGCACCGCGGCCGCCGTGGTGTCGGTCGCCGCGGTGAGCAGCACCGGCACCCCGAGTTCGACCGCGACGGAACCGGCCTGCGCCAGGCTCGGCGCGTCCTGCTCGCCGACCAGTACGACGGCCGGGGCCTGGCCGAACAATGATCGGCTGGCGTGGACCGCGAGTTCCGCGCCGGTGGCCCCCGCCACGACGGTGGTCAGCTCGCTCGGCATGACCGTGCGGGACGTGGCTCGCGAGTCGGCGTTGAAGGCCGCGGTGCACCCGCCGGCCAGCAGGACGCAGGTGATCAGCAGGGGACGAAGCCGGGATACGTGCATGGTGCGCCTCACAGAGAACAGCAACCGCCAAAGTGGGACATTATGCCCAAACGGTAACTGTCCAGTCACTCTCTGTCCGGCAGATAGTCATTTCGGCACGCGCTCGTCGCGCCGCGGCAGGTCACGCACGGTCTTCTCGCAGAGCCTCCAGGGCTTGTGCCTGCTCCCGAATCCTCTGTACGCCCTCGCCCGTGACGAGGTAACCCGCCTCGCGCAGCATCGCCTGAGTGGCCCGGCGGCGCTCCGGGATCGGCGAGCTGTTCGCCAGCACCGCCGTCACCGCGCCCGAGCCGTCCAGGCACATCACGCGCTGCGACTCGACGCGGTCGGCGGGATCCGCGACCGTCGCGTCGAGCACCCACGAGGCCGCGGCGACACCCGAGGTCCACCGCACCCGTGCCCCGAGCAGCCGCTCGCCACGCGACCGCAGGGCGGTCCACCAGGTCTGGAAGGCGTGCGTACGCCAGACCAGCAGCGGCACGTCCCGGGTGCCCGCCTCACGCCAGGCCCCGCGCCCCACCAGACCGAGCGTGGCGGAGACGGTCTGCGGCAGCGTGTCCGCCACCGGAGCTTCGTGCAGCTCGGCGAAGTGCCGCAGGTAGCGGACGCTGTGCGCGTGCGGGGGCATGCCCAGCGCCACCCGGCCGCTGCCCTCGTACCGGCCGAACTCGACGTTGGTGGTCAGGCCGGGCGTGCCGGGCATCTCGCGCGGAACCCAGAACAGGATCGCGTCGACGACCGACATCCACCGGTCCTCCCAGAGCTGGTGCGCGTAGTCGACCGGCGGATGGTGGCGGTCGCGCGGCTCCGGCACGAACACCACCATCGGCCCGCCGGCCGACCACTGCTCCTCGATCAGCCGCAGGGCTTCCGGCCGCCACGACGGCAGGTCGGGATCGCGGGGCATCGGGCCCGCGACGAACACCGACGCCTGCCAGCCGGCGGGCGGCTGCTCGCTCGCGTACACGACGGTGATCCGCGGTGCCGTCACAGGCCGACGCCGACCCGCTCGCAGAAACCCCGCAGCTCCACCCAGCCGGTGCCGCGGCGCGCCCGCTCCAGCATGCCGCGCGCGGTCTCCTGCACGATCGGCGACATGCGCACCCGCTGCGGCGCGACGCGCTCGGCGATCAGGAACTGCCGGATGGCCGCCTGGTCCTGCCCGATGTTGGCCAGTGCCCGCGCCACGTCGATGTGGAACCCGGCCTGCCGGGACACGACCGGCACGTCGTTCGGGTTCACGTACCTGGCGATCTCCACGGCACGTCCCGGGTCCGCGCCGTCGGCGTCCATGTTGACCTGCCAGAACCTGATGTTCGTCGGGCCGAAGTTCAGGCCCAGCGCCGCGCTCTGCCCGGTCAGCTCGGCCAGCCGCTCGGCCTCGGCAACGGCACTGACGGACCCACCGACATCGCCCTGCGCGTACCGAGTGAACGCGGCCACCATCAGCAACTGCCCGAGCATCTCCCGCGCGTCCGGCAGGCCCGCGGCCTGCTCCAGGTCGGCGACGGCCCGGTCGGCGATGCGCTGGGCGCGCGAGTACAGGCCGCAGCCGGCGGCGGCGTGCGCCTGCGTCCACGCGGACAGGCCCATGATCACGGGATCGCCGAGCGCGGCCGCGGCCTGGCGGCTCCGGTCGGCGATCATGACCGCGCCGGCCGGGTCGCCGAGGTACCGCACCACGAACGACGCCGTCTCCTGCGCCAGCACCAGGCCCCGCAGCGCGCCCACCCGGTCCGCGCCGAACGACGCGGCGTGCAGGCCCTTCAGCAGCTCGGGCAGCACGGACGAGGCACCGGTGTAGTCGCACTTGAAGCGGAGGCTCTGCGCGAGTTCGAGCCGCTGGGTGAGCAGGTCGAGCGGCACCGGTTCGGCCAGCGGCGGGTCTTCGAGGTCGGCCTCGATGACGGCCTGCATGGTCTGCGCGACGGCGGTGCGGGTGTGCGCGTAGTCCCCCGCCACCAGTCCGGCCGCCCCGGTCAGATCGGAGAGCGAGACCTTGAGCGCCTGTGCGATGTCCGCGAGCTGGAAGCGGTTGTCGGCGCTGCGCTGCCCCTTCTCGATCCGCCCCCACTGGGTGTGCGAGATCCCGGCCAGGGCGGCCGCGTGCCGCACGGAGTAGCCGCGGATCTCACGCAGCCGCCTGATCTTGTCGCCGATCGGTTCGGGTGACGGGCGTTCGGGTGACTTCATCGCGTGTCCTACGAGGTAGGCGAGTGGCGCTGACTCCAGATTAGAGCCCGTGGTGCCAAATGGTGCCACCCACAACGGTGAACCTCAATACTGTCGAAGGCAGGGCCGGAGTACGCGCCCGCAGCGCGCACCCCGGCACGGACCCGGTGCCGCGACGCCCATGACCAGTGCTTCACCCGTCCCGGCGCCGCCACCGCGAACGGAGGACGGACCATGTCGGGGCTGGACACGCTCGCCGCAGCGATCGCGGGCCTGGCCGTCGGCTTCCTCACCGGCCTGTGGTCGGCCCGGCGGCGCAGACCCACCGTGCCCGCCGACGAGGTGCCCCTCACCTGGTGCGGCAACTGCGGCCAGCCGACGGCCGCGCTGTGCCACGAGCACAAACGGCAGGCCGCCGGACACCGCCGGGACGGCTGAACCGCGCCACTTCTGTGCGCGGACGCCGACTTCTCACCGCCGACGGCGTCCGCCGCTCGGGTGCCGGGTGACCCTGCCGTCGAGGCGCTCGACCACCAGGCCGTCGTCGTAGGTCCACATCGCCTCGCCCCGCCGCAGGAACAGCGGTTCGGCCAGGGTCCTCGGACTGCAGCTGCGCACTTCGAACTGGTACTCGCTGATCATGAGATTCTTCGGCGCGACCATTCGCCCGCGCGCATCGCCGTCGATCTGCATCGGGCCATGCTCCCACCGCCCGGCGGCAGGCTCGACGGATTTACCGGCCGGCTCCGGCAACTGCGGTCCACGAATGCCGTGACCAGGCGAAACGAGCCCGTGTCGGGAATTACGATGGACGGGTTCGGTGCCGTCGACGGTCCGGCACAAGCGGCGTTTCCGGCACGGAGTCCACGACGAAGGCCGTGATGGCGATGTTGAGGCGTTCTCGGGCGGTCAGCGGAACGGATCTGCGCCATCGGCGCGGCACACCATGGTCACCGGCCCCGGGCGCTCGCCTGGCATGCGCGGCGATGCTGGCCGTGAGCTGGTCGGCTGCGGTCGCGTCGCCCGGCACACCAGCGTCAACCGCCCCCGTCACGCAGGCCTGCGCACCGCCCGTCGCAGGGGCCGCACCGTCACCGGGGGGATCCGTGCTGAAGCAGATCGACCAGGCGTCCCTGCAGGCCGCCGTGGACACCGCCGTCAAGCAGATGCTCGTCCCCGGAGCGGTGGTGCTGGTCTGCACGCCGCAGGGTGTCAACACCGTGCTGTCCGGCACCCTCCAGCGGGGCACGCAGACGCCGCCCGCGACCAGCACGCACTTCCGGATCGGCTCGAACACCAAGACCATGACCTCCGCGACGATCCTGCTCCTGGCCCAGGACGGCAAGCTCAAGCTCAGCGACCCGATCTCGGCGCACGTCCCGGACGTGCCCAACGGGGAGAACATCACCATCGAGCAGCTGCTGAGGATGCGCAGCGGCCTGTACAACTACACGGACGCGCCGGAGCTGTCCGCGACCATGGACGCCGATCCGGCGAAGGTGTGGACGCCGCAGGAAGTGCTGGACATCGCGTTCCGGCACCCGCCGAACGCCGCGCCGGGCACGGAGTACGAGTACAACAACACCAACTTCATCCTGCTCGGACTGGTCGCGGAGAAGGTCGGCGGCGGCCCGCTGGGCGGGCAGTTCCAGGAGCGGCTGTACGGCCCGCTGGGGCTGGACCAGACGTCGCTGCCCGCGCCCGAGGACAACACGATCCCGGCCCCCGGCTCGCACGGTTACCTCTACGGCGGCTCGGCCTACGCGATGACCGACGAGCCGTATTCCGCGGAGATGCAGGCAGCCATGCGGGACGGGACGCTGGCGCCGATCGACTACACGAACCAGAACCCGTCGTACGCGGCCGCCGCGGGCGGAGCGATCTCCACCGCCGAGGACATCGCCACCTGGATCAAGTCACTGGCCACCGGCAAGGTCTTCAACACGGACATGCAGCGGCAGTGGCTGGGCAGCTTCCAGGCCGAGGACCCGGCCGCCGGGGCCAGTGGGCAGCAGTACGGGTACGGCATCGCGTACCAGCGGATCGCGCCGAACGTGGCGCTGCACTTCCACGGCGGCGAGATGCCGGGCTTCAACTCGTTCATGGGCCATGACCTGGCCAACGACGTGACGATGGTGATCTGGACGAACCTGACCCTCGACCCGGCCAGCCGCACGACGGCCAACGTCCTGCTGCCGACGGTCCTCAACCAGGTGTACGCGGGCCTCAACCTGCCGACCACGCCGCCGCCGACCCCCGCACCCAGCCCGACCAGCTGAAACCCGGTCTGAATGATGGGAAGGGCACCTTCTACATCGCGGAGCGATGTGAAGGTGCCCTTCCTTGTTCATCAGGCGAAGGCCTTGACCTCCAGGAGGCCTAGTGAGGCCGTGCCGGTGGCGGTGAGGGAGACGCGGAGTCTCGTGGTGCTCACCGAGGTGAAGTTGATCGTGTTGTAGGCGTTCTTGGTGAGGGTGTACGTGCTCGCGCCGGGCACGTCGACGTAGGCGCTGCCGTTCCAGTACTGGAGCTTCCAGGTCGACGGCATGTCGATGCCCTGCTCGTCGTCGAAGAAGTAGACCTGGGCCTGCTTCACCGACTGGGCCGACGACCACTGGACCTCGGCCCACTGGGTGCCGGTCTCCGGCCAGGTGCCCCAGCGGTTGCCCTGGTTGGTGCCGCCGTAGTTGGAGCTGGTCGGCTCGTCACCGTTGTGGATCGCCGAGCAGGCCTCCCACGAGGACGTGTAGGAGCAGACCGCGCTGCCCGACAGGGCCAGGTTGGTCGACACCGGCGGGTCCGGCGGCTGGACACCGCCCCGGTTGAAGATCTTGATCTCGGTGAGACCGGTCTTCGCGCCGGAGGCGTTGGTCGCCAGCACGCGTACCCGCTGCGCGTTGACCGCTGTGAAGGTGGCCACGTTGTAGTTGGCACGCGGCGCCGACGGGCTCTTGACCTGGCTGGACACGGTCACCCAGGCGCTGCCGTTGTAGTACTGGATGTCGTACGCCGACGGAGCCCGGTAGGTGCTGCTGGCCGGGCGGCTGTCCTTGAAGTACAGCCGGACCTCGTTGAAGGTCTGCGGCGAACCGAAGTTGACCTCGTACCAGTCCTGGCTGTTGGACGAGCCGCCCGCGCCCCAGTAGGGCTCGTTGATCGGGAAGCCGTCCCGGGCCCCGGCCAGGTTGGTGCCCGAGCCGGTGAAGGAGGCGCTGGCCGTGCCCATGGCCGCCAGGTTGGTGAGGTTGGCGGTCAGGTCGACGCCGGCCTTGGCCATGATGTCGGTCATCCGGGCCTCGCTGTGCACCACCTGGGTCGGGGCCTGCAGGCCCGAGACCGCGGTGTTGAAGGCGACGGTGCCGCTGGTGGTGACCGCGCCCGTGGCCGGGTCCCAGGTGAACGGGACGAGGCTGTTGACGGTGGCGACGCGGTTGCCGTTGATGAAGATGGAGTAGCCCTGCGGGATGCCGGTGTAGCGGACCACGCCGTCGGCCGGGTCGTCCCAGACGATCGACAGGTCGGCGTTGCGGTAGCGCAGGTTGTTGATCGCGAAGTGGGTCCAGCCGATGTTGATCGGTGACAGCTCCACCTTGTTGTCGTTGCGCGGCCGCAGGCCCGCCACGTCCTCGATCACGGTCCAGTTGGACGAGCCGAGGATGTTGTGGTGGATCCAGGAGCGGTACTGGATCGAGCTGCCGTTCCAGTCGGCCCAGAACTCGTTGGCGTCCGGGTACTGGGTGTTGCCGCTGGGGTACTGCGCCCAGGCGTTCCAGTACAGCAGCTTCTTGTAGTCCTGCGCGGTCATCCACGAGTTCGGGTAGTTGCGCAGCACCGAGGAGTAGAGCCGGAACTGCACCGTGGAGTTGATGGTGGAGAAGTTGTTCGAGCCGGGCTGGCCCTGCGCGGCCGCGGCCGCCTTGTCCACCTGGTTGGCCGTGTAGAACGGGAAGATCGGGTACTGCTGCGGGCTGTCGTACAGCCGCAGCGCCTGCTTGTAGGTGTCGGTGTTCGGGATCGCGCCGACCGCGAACGGGTAGTAGTTGTTGATCTCCTTCCACGGGTTGAAGGTCCCGTCGGGGTACCGGTGCTCGAACAGCTGCCGGCTGGAGTTCCACAGCACGCCGGTGATCGCGTTCTGGATCCGCGTGGCCAGTGTGCGCATCTCGGCGGCCTTGGTCGTGTTGCCGATAGCGTCGTAGGCCTGCGCCGCCGCCAGCGCCCCCGAGTACTGGTAGGCCGACTCCGCGCGGTCCATCCGGCCCGAGCGGTAGTGGAACGACACCGCGTCGGCGTCGTTACCGGTCAGCGCGCCCCAGTCGTACTCGATGAGCCCGTTGTTGTTGGTGTCGTAGAAGGCCAGCTGGCCCTTGACGTCACCCTCGCTGTACTTGGCGATGTTGCCCGCGATCGCCGGCTGGCCGCCGTAGATCTGGTAGGCCTTCCACGCCGCCTCGCCGATGTACTGGGTGTAGCTGTTGGACCAGTTCTCCGGGTCGCCCGGGTTGTCCAGGAAGCGCCCGCCCTTGGAGACCTGCCCGGTCGACAGCACGTTGCCGAACGCGTAGATCGGGTTGCGCAGGTACTTCAGGTCGTCGATGTGCATGGGCTGGGTCAGCACGATGGCGTTGTTGTAGCCCAGCACACCCTCGGTGGACGTCGGGAACTGGAACGTCTGCCCCGGGATGTCGGCGTCGAGGTTGTTGAAGCGCATCAGCCACCAGCGGTAGTAGATGTTCTTCTTGATCGCCGGCTCGGCGACGTCGATGTAGGGCAGGTTCTGTGCCCACCACAGGTTGTACGCCCGCACGTGCGTCGCGAACGCGGTCGCGTTGCTGTAGCCGGCGTAAGCGTTGTACTCGCTCAGCGACGCCGGGATCTCGTTGGCGACGAAGCCCATGACGACCTTGGCGGTCACGGTGGCGCCCGCCGCGATGGTCACCGAGCGGTTGAGCCCGCCGCTGGAGACGGTGAACCCGTCACCGGTCAGCCGCGGATACAGCGTGGTCAGGTTGTTGTACGCGTTGACCTGGCCGGTCAGCTCGCTGCCGCTGCCCGAGGTGGCGAACGGCGAGGTGGCCCGCAGCTGCAGCGTAGTGGAGCTGCTGCCGCCGTTGGTGATCGACAGGTTCGTCACGGCGACGTTGTTGTCGGTGATGAACTTCGTCTGGTTGATCGTGATCGAGCCGCTGGTGTGCACGCTCTTCCAGTGGCTGGGCGCCTGCCAACGCGAGTTCACCTGCTCGGTGAACGTGCCGGGGGTGACCGCGACGGTGTACGCGTTGCCGTTGTTGATGCTCTCCCAGTAGGCGGCCTGGCCGGCGAAGCCGAGCGTGCCCGGGGTGTGCGTCTTCATGTACAGCGCACGCCCGCGGGTCATCAGCCAGGTGCCGGCCGGGTCGTTGCCGGGCCGGGCCAGCAGCCGGTCCATCCAGAAGTCGGTGCCGCCCGACTCCGCGTTGTAGATGGCCTGCATCATGTTGCCGCTGGTGTAGGCCACCGGCGGGGCCGGGATGGCCGGGCCGCTGAACGTGGGGAAGCCGATGGTCTGCGCCGCCATCGCCGGGTTGCTCGCCTGTACGGCGACCACTCCGGCGGCCAGTGCAACGGACAGGCCGAGTGCCAGGCTTCTGCGCCGGTGGCGCGAAAGCAGTGGCATGTTGTTCACCTCCACTTGGGGGACGGTTGGGGGGAACGCGGTGAGTGTTCGGCGGTGAGAGGTCTGGTGACCCGGCCGCGCCCGCCGGGTAGGCGGAGCGGGCACGGCCGGGGGCTGTCGGGCTGCTCAGCCCTTGAGCGCGCCGGAGGTGAACCCCCGGACGTAGCTGCGCTGCATGAAGGCGAACAGCAGGAGGCAGGGCACGGCCATGAAGACCACCCCGGCCTCCAGTGCGGCGTAGTCGATGGAGCCGTGGCTGGCGGTGCGCATGTTGACCACGGCCAGGGTCGTCGTGAACCGGTCGGTCGAGTTCAGCAGGATCAGCGGCGCGAAGAACTCGCTCCACGAGGTCAGGAACGCGAACAGGCCGACGGTGATTAGGCCGGGCTTCACCGCGGGCAGCATGATCCGGATCAGCGTGGAGACGCTGTTGCAGCCGTCCACCTGGGCCGACTCCTCCAGCTCGCGGGGCACGGCCTCGAACGAGTTGCGCATCATGAAGATCGAGAACGGCAGCTGGAACATGATCAGCACCAGGCTCAGGCCGATCAGGCTGTCCTGCAGGCCGATCCAGCCGAGCAGGACGTACAGCGCGATGAGGATGGTCGCGTAGGGCACCATCAGGATCGCCAGGGTGAGCAGGAACAGCAGGTCCCGGCCGGGGAAGCGGAACCGGCCGAAGGCGTACCCGCCGAGAGTCGCCACCAGCAGCGTGCCCGCCACGGTCAGCGCGCTCACGGTGATGCTGTTGACGATGTGGTGCACTCGGATGCCGTTGTCGGAGGTGAACAGCCGGTCGTAGTTCTCCAGCCCGAAGCCGGTGCCGGTGCGCAGCGACGCCCAGCCGCTCCACAGCAGGGGCGACAGGAACAGGATCGCCAGCGCCGTGCCGGTGACGTAATAGCTCCACCGGCTCGTGAAGGAAGACCTGGTCATGGATGCCTCTCCTAGGAGCGCCGGCGCAGCACGCCGAGCTGGATGACGTTGAAGACGACGAGCACGGCCAGCAGCGCGACCGAGATGGCGGCGGCGGAGCCGAGGTCGAGGCGGATGAACGCCTCCCGGTAGATCACCATCACCAGGGACGTGGTGCTGTTGTCCGGGCCGCCGCGGGTGAGGATCCAGAACTGGTCGAAGGCCAGCAGCGAACCGGTGATCATCATGGTGAGCACCAGCGCGATCGTCGGGCGCATCAGCGGAATGGTGACCCGGCGGAAGGTCTGCCAGCGGCTCGCGCCGTCGATGCGGGCCGCCTCGTACACCTCCAGCGGGATCGCCTGCAGGCCGGTCAGCAGGATCAGCATGTTGAACCCGGCGAAGCGCCACAGGACCAGCACCATCGCCGAACCCAGCGCGGACTCCGAGCTGCCGCTGGTCCAGGAGACGTAGCCGTCGATCACGCCGAGCTTGCGCAGCAGGTCGCTGATCGGGCCGATCTCGTCGGACAGCAGCCCCAGGAACAGCAGCGAGGCGCTGGCGAAGCCGACCGCCATGGGCAGCAGGAACGCCGTACGGAAAAAGCCGACCCCGCGCCGGCGCTGCTGCACCAGCAGTGCCAGCCCGAACGCGACCACGAACAGCCCCACCGTCATCAGCACCGTGTACTTGACGGTGAACCAGACCGCCGAGGCGACCAGCTCGTTGTCGGCGATGCGGGTGTAGTTGTCGGGGGCGTTCATCGTCGGCGCGCCCAGCAGCGGCCACTTGTGCAGCGACATCCAGCCGACCAGCAGCAGCGGCACCAGGAAGAACAGGCCGACCATGACCGCGGTGGGCGTCGCGTAGAGCGCTCCGAGGACGGCGCGGCTGCGAGCGGCGTTGCGCCGCAGCAGGGTCACCATTTCGAAGCCAGCGGTCGCGGCCGCTCGGTGCTTTCCGCAGCGCAGCGGAGGAAGGCGGCGATCAAGGCCGCGCGAGCGGGCGAGCATGTCGCAGTCATCGCGTCTCCGGGTCGGTCTTGGGTGGCCCGGCCGCCGCGTGAGGGGTGGCGGCCGGGCCGGGTCGGGTCAGCCTTGCTGGAGTGACTTGGTGATCGCGGTGTTGCCGTCGGCCAGGGACTTGGCGGCGTCACCGAACAGGGCTCCGCGGACCGTCTGCAGCCAGGGGCTCTGCGGGTCGTTGAAGGAGGCGTTGAAGTTCTTCGCGTACGGCGTCTTGCCCTTGGCGACCAGGCTGTTGATGAGCACGATGCGCGGGTCGGCCGAGGAGTACTTGTTCGACGCCAGGTCGGTGCGGATCGGCACGCCCTTGTTCTTGGCGATGACCTCGACCTGCGCCTCGTCGGACATGGTCCAGAGCAGGAAGTCCCACGCCTGGGCAGCCTTGGTGCTGGTGGCGCCGACGCCGATCGCGTCACCGCCGATGAAGGTGGAGTCGCCGCCGTCGGGCCCGCTGATCGGCGCGACGCCCATCTTCACGCCCTTCTCCTCGATGAGGCCCAGCCACACCGACGGCCCGGGGGCGATGCCGATCTTGCCACTCTGCAGCGCGCCGAGCCAGGTCGGACCGGCCTCGTCCTTGGACGCCGGAGCTGCCACGCCCTCGTCGTACAGCGCCCGGTAGAGCGCGAAGACGTCGGCCATCTCCTTGGAGTCGACCTTGGCGTTCTCACCCTTGGCGTCGAGCACGTCGCCGCCCGCGCCCCAGACCGAGGGCCAGAAGGTGAACTCGACGCAGCCGCCGCAGTTGCCGCCGAAGTAGGTGCCGTTCACGTCGCCGCCCAGCTTGTCGATCTTGCGGGCGTGCTCGGCGAACTCCTTCAGCGACGTCGGGCCCTTCTCCGGGTCCAGGCCGGCCTTGGTGTAGAGGTCCTTGTTGTAGAGCATCACCGACATGTCGACGGTGTGCGGGACGGCGTAGTTCTTGCCCTCCCAGGTGCCGGCGTTGAGGTGTCCGGGCGACACCTTGTCCTTCAGGCCGCTGGCCGAAAGGCGCTCGGTCAGGTCGGTCCACAGGCCCTGCGAGGCGTACTGCGCCGCGAACACCACATCCGCGCCGAACAGGTCGGGCAGCGCCTTCGCGCCGGCCGCGCTGGCCAGCTTCGCCGGGTACTCCTCGTTCGGGTACGAGGTGACGGTCACCTTGTTCTTGTGCGTGGCGTTGTACGCGTCGGCGTACGCCTTGGACATCGACTCGGTGGCCGCACGGGTCCACAGCGTGAGCTGCGCACCGTCGTCGACACCGGCGGTGCCCGACGCGCCGGGAGCCTCCGGGTCGTCGCCGCCGCACGCGGCGACAGCGGTCACCAGCAGGGCCGCCGCCGTGACGGCGAGCGCCCGAAGTCCTCTAGATCTCACAATCTCTCCTTCCATCGGTATGTAGACGAGCAGTGGAGCGGAGGTGCGGTGGTGCGTTCGCGGTGAATCAGGTGGTGGGCAGCCAGACCCGCATGGTGGAGGGTCCGCTGCGCGCCCAGCGGTGGTATGGGACCAGTGGCACGTCCAGGGTGGTGCGCTGCCCGACGGGACCCGCGTCGGCGTACGGCCACGGCCGCTCGGGCAGTTCCTCGGCCACCCCGCGGACCGTGACCCCGCCGTCGGCGGCCGGATCGGTGCCCGCGTCGACCCGCAGGCTGTCCAGGTCCAGCTCGCCGCCGACGGATTCGGCGCACAGCACGACCGGCCCCTGCTCCACCGCCACGCAGCCTCTGACCGCGTCGATGCGCGGGTCGGGGCGGGTGAACCGGGGCCGCATCGGCAGCGCCAGCACGATCCGGTCGCCGACGGCGAAGTCGCGCCGCAGCACGAAGCGGTCGCCGTCGACCGGCTGCGGTTCCCCGTTGACCGTGACCGCGGCACCCGCCGCCCACGCGGGCAGCCGCAGCGCCAGCGTCCACGGGCCGGGCTCGACCGCGGTCACCTCGATGCCGACCGTGCCGTCGTCGGGGTAGCCGGTCCGCATCCGCAGTCCGACCCGCCGCCCGTCGGCCAGCGTCGTGTCGATGTCGGCGTCGGCGTACTGGTGCACGCGCAGCCCGTCGTCGTCGACCGAAGCCACGTACGTGGACAGGCTGGCCAGCATCCGGGCCGTGTTGGCCAGGCAGCACGACACCTCGAACCACGGCGCGCGCGGGCCGCCGCCGAAACCGAGCTGCTCCACGTCGCCGGGCAGCACCGCGGTCAGCGACCGCTGGTGCAGCGTGTGCGCGTAGAAGAAGGACCGCCCGTCGTCACCGATCGCGGTGGCCACGACGTTGTACAGGATGCGCTCGATGACGTCGGCGTAGCGTTCGCGGCCGGTGGCCAGCATCAGCCGCCAGGCCACCATGATCGCCGCGATGCCCGCGCAGGTCTCCGAGTAGGCCCGGTCGGCCGGCAGCACGAAGTCGTCGCTGAACGCCTCGTCCAGGTGCCGCGAGCCCATGCCGCCGGTCAGATAGGTGCGCCGGGCCAGGGTCCGGTCGAACTGCGCCGCGACCGTCTCCAGCAGCTCGTCGTCGCCGGTCTCCACGGCCAGGTCGACCACGCCCGCGGCCAGGTAGAGGGCCCGCACGGCGTGCCCGCGCAGCACCTTGGCCTCCCGCACCGGGATGTCGTCGCTGAAGTAGCTCCAGCCGAACTCGTGCCGCGGCAGCGTACGCCGGCCGCGCCGGGCCACGAACAGCGCCGCCTGGTCCAGGTAGCGCTGCTCCCCCGTCGCCCGAAACAGTTCGACCAGCCCCGGCTCGATCTCCGGGTGCCCGCAGACCGCGTCGCGCCCGGCCGGGCCGAACTCCTCGCACACGTGGTCGGCCACGCGCCGGGCCACGTTCAGCAACGCGTCGTCGCCGCTGGTGCGGGCCCGCGCCACCGACGCCTGCAGCAGGTGCCCGGCGCAGTACAGCTCGTGCCCCCAGGCCAGGTCGCCGTACCGGGCGCGCTGCCCGGCCCGGCCGAACGCGGTGTGCAGGTAGCCGTCGGCGGCCTGCGCACCGGCGATCATCGTGGTCAGCTCGGCGATCTCGGCGTCGCGGGCCGGGTCGGCCTGCCGGCCGGTCTCCCACGACATCGCCTCGATCAGCTTGTACACCTCGGAGTCGGAGAACTCGCGACCGCGCCGCTCGGCGCTGCCCCGGCCCACTTCAGCGGTGAAGTTGCCGGTCCAGCCGAGCTTGTCCATCCATTCGCGACCGTGGTCGAGCGTCGCCCGACTGTTGGTCGCCTGCCGCTGCGCCCAGAAGCCCCCCGTGATCCGAACCTCGCTCAGGCCCAGCGGTCGCAGGACTCCTCGCGACGGCACCACGGGCCGACCTCCGGTGAGGTCGGCGGTTCGCGCCGCCACCGTCATCTCCGCCTCCAACAGACTCTCGTGACCGCGGTCACTTCGACGTTGGAGCAACGATGGACGCCGAAAACCTTTTCGGCAAGATGGCCGTCGTATCACATCTCGATAACGTGGACAGCGCTAGCCACGGCAATGCCTTGGTGCGTATGCTCCGACACGTTGTCGAAAAACGAGCGAAAGGCTTTCCATGGGCAGGCGGCGATCGACGTCGGTGACCCTCACCGACGTGGCCCGGCTGGCGGGGGTTTCCGTGGCCACCGCCTCCAAGGCGCTCAACGCGCGCGGCGAGGTCGCGCCCGACACCCGGCTGCGCGTGCTGCAGGCCGCCAACCAGCTCAGCTTCCAGCCCAACGTGCTGGCCCGGGGGCTCATCTCCGGGCGCACCCGCACCATCGGCCTGCTCACCGACGAACTCGGCGGGCGCTTCTCCATCCCGATCCTGCTCGGCGCCGAAAACGCTCTCGGCAACGAGCAGATGTCGGTGCTGCTGTGCGACGCCCGCGGCGACGCCATCCGCCGCCAGCACTACATCCGCACCCTGCTCGCCCGGCAGGTCGACGGGTTCATCATCCTCGGCGACAGCAACGACCTGCGCCCCTCGCTCAGCCGCGACATCCCGGTGCCGGTCGTCTACGTGTACGGCCAGTCCACCGACCCCGCCGACCTGAGCGTGCTCGCCGACGACGAGGGCGGCGGGCGCATCGCCATGGAACACCTGGTCAGCCTGCGCCGGCGCAACATCGCCCACATCACCGGGCCGCAGAGCTACCGCGCCGCCCGCGACCGCGTCACCGGCCTGCAGGCCGTGCTCGCCGAGTCCGGATGGGAGCTGGTCGGCGGCGAGCCGCTGTACGGCGAATGGTCACAGCGCTGGGGCCGGCACGCCGCCCGCATGCTGATCACCGCCCACCCGGAGATCGACGCGATCTTCTGCGGCAACGACCAGATCGCCGCCGGAGCCGCGCAGGCACTACAGGAGCACGGCTGCCGGGTCCCCGACGACGTCGCCATCATCGGGTACGACAACTGGGAGGAGATGGCCGCCGACTGCCGCCCGCCGCTGACCACGGTCGACCTCAACCTGGAACAGCTCGGTGCGACCGCGGTCATGCACCTGTTCGCCGCCCTCGACGGCACCCCGTCCTCCGGCGTCATCCGCCAACCCTGCCGCCTGGTCGTCCGCGAATCCACCGGCCCCCTCCCCCAGCAGGGATGAAGATCCGCCGACACGCGGCATGGACCGTGCTCGGCCCCACCGGATCTGCGTCCACACCGGCTCGCTCAACGGCTAAGGTCGATGAGCCAGCCGCGGTAGAACCTTTCCTGCTCATCCACCGAGGCCAAGGTCTCCACGTCAGCTGGATCGAAGATGTCCACGATGTCTTCCATCTTCACCGACGCTCCCACGGTGAGGAGATAAGCCTGCTGGCCCAGCGTCATGGACAGCAGCATGCCCGAGGGTTGCGTGTTCAGCCGAGCGCCCTGCACAGCGATCTGATGTCCGGTCTCCTCCAACTGCCGCCGGATCTCCTTAAGGCCCACGAACAGGTCTGATCCATGGGCCGCCACATCGACGCCGCAAGCGCGGAGCCTCAGGTGACACTTCGGGCGGGGGTGCACGTGCTCGACTCTCCACCGGAGCACCCCCGACACGTCACGAGAGTCGCGGATCAGCGTGACGGCTCGCTCTGTCCACAGGGACGCCGGCCGCCTCGCCGGTTTCTTCCGCGCGATTTCGGCCCACTCGGCGGCCGTCCTTCTGGTGCCGTCCGGCCCCGGGATGAGCCGTTCTCTCATCTCGGCTGTGGGGGGCATGGGCGGTGTCGGGCGCACCGGCCGTGACCGCTTCGCCAACAAGACGTCGGCGAGATCGGCCGCCATCGACAGGCAACTGAACGCGACGTACTCGTCGGACGGCTCGGGGGACAGGGCTTCGTCGCCGCAGAGCCAACGGTCAAGATCGTCGACCGACGTGGTCACCGCGTCGACCAGCTCGCGCAGCTGTGCGTCGGACCCGGCCTTCAGCAGGTCGGCGCGTTCGCCGTCCTCCGGCACGCTCCACCTCTCGGCCAGTGGCACCAGGTGCCGGACGTTCTCCGGGACCCGCATCGGGTCGAACTTCATGTATCCACTCCAGCGAGACCAGGCTCAACGCCTGCATGACTGTACTGGCCCGGATCTGGAAGAGTTGTGGTCGTCAGAGCGACCACAACTCTTCCAGATCCGCCCGTGGACGCGGCTAGAGGCGAGTCATGGTCGTGGATGTCGTACGGTCGGGGCATGGCGAGTGAGCAGGCGGCGGATATTCTGGGTGAGATCGGCGGGTTCGTGGCGCGGATTCACGCGCTCGACCCGCACGCCCCGGCACGCACCGAGCTGACCGTGCGCGTCGACGGTCGCGAGTCGCGGATCATGCTGAGCGAGCCGGTCGCGCAGGCGCTGCGGCTGGCACTGCAGGACTACCACGACCCGCGTGACCAGGGCCGGTGCGACCACTGCGGCGGCCCTCGGCTCGACGAGAACTTCCAGTGCCGCGACTGCGGCAGCTTCAACGGCGTCTTCGGCCAGATGCTCGCCGAGCGGGCGTACGGCTACACCGAGCCAGAGCCGCTCCCGCCCGCCGAAGGTGCCGGACGGCATACGCGGCACGAGTCCTGACACCGGGCCCGGTACGCCCCGGACAGCGTCACCACCAGGAACTGCAGCAGCCCCGCCTCGATCTCCTCGTCCGGATGTCCCGGCTTGGACAAACGCAGGCGCCACCAGTCGGCCTGTTCCTCCGGGTCCAGCACCCAGGACACGAGCGCGCCGTCCGAGGTCGTCGCGACCGGCAGCGTTCGTGCTGTCATGTACCGCATCGGGCCTTGCAGGGGTCCGAGCAGCGGTGGGGACAGCTCGGACGGCGGCAGCACCGTGACGCGGCCGCCGAACGTGCCGCGGCCGTACCGTTCGGCCAGCCAGCGGTAGTCGGCGGGCAGGGTCACGTGCAGGCGCGACGACACCGCGTCCCAGTCGACCGGGATGATGTCCGACGGAGGCGGTACGAGCTGTGCGAGGCGGCCGGGCAGGTCCGCGCCGTAGCTCAGGTCCACTTCGAGAAGGATCGGCAGGTCGGTGTCCTCCTGTACGGCCGCGACGGTCACCGCCCAGTGCCCGGCCCGCAGCCGGACCCGCGACCCGTCGAGCACCGGGTCGACGGCGAGGTCGTCCGCGGGAGGAAGGCCGAGCCGGGCGGACACGGTCGCCACCCCCGCCTGCGCGTCGAGGTACTGCTGGTCCACGGCAGCCGAGTAGGCGTCGTCGTCCTCGAAGTCGTCGTAGTCGAGATCCTCCGAGCACCCGAAGTCGGCCAGTTCGAAGCTCACCCGCGCGCCACCGGTGACGCGCAAGATCGCCGCGGTCATGCCGTCTGACGCGAAGCCACGGCCGAACGGGTCACCGGGACCCCATCCCGCGTCGGTCAGGATCCGCGCGATCACGTCTTCGGCGGGCGGGTCGACCAGCTCGGCGAACCGCTCGATCACCATCAGCAACCGGTCGGCCTTGGCCGCGTGGCCGTCCGCGGCAGCGTCCGGTGATCGCCCGGACACCTGAGTGATCTCGTTCAGCGGTTCCATCGCCGGAAGCGTGCCATGATCGCCGCATGGTGGCAACGGGTCACAGGGGCGGGCCGGCGTAGCGCTTGCCGTCGAGGTAGGGCCAGGGGTTGGCGCGGCAGCCGCGCAGGCCGTACGTCTGCTGCTGCATCGTCGGCGCTGGTCGGCCCTTGCCGGGGCAGCGCTCGTGGTCGCGGCCGAACTCGTGGCCGACCTCGTGGTTGATCACGTAGCTGCGGTACACCGACAGCTCGACCCGCCCGTTCACATAGTCGGGCACGGACAGCCGCCAGCGGTTGAGGTTGATCACGACGCGTCCGGGCAGGCGACAGGATGTGTACGACACCCCGTCGAGCCGGGTGTCCATCCCGCCGGTGGCACAGAGCCTGCGGGTGGTCTCGCCGGTGGCCAGGTAGATCGTGAAGTCGTACGCCGAGCCTGCGGGCACCCGCTGCAGGCGGCGCTCCCGTCCGCCGATCCAGCCGCGGGGGTCGCCGAGCGTCCGGTCGACGGTCCGGGTGAACTCGGCCAGCTCGGCCCCGGCGACGTTGGACTCGACCGCGACCCGGTACCGCCGCAGCCCGCCCGCGCTGCCGAGCACCGCACCCTGACCGCTCGCGTACTTCCAGGTGCCGGGCCCGGACGCCGGAAAGTCCCCAGGCAGTTGGTAGACCGGTGCCGGTGACGCCGACGGGCCCGGCGACGCCGGGACGGACGACGGCGCCGGGGAGATTTTGTCGCCCGCCACGGGCCTCGGCTGCGCGGCCGGTTCGTCGACTCCGCGCAGCAGCCCCAGTCCGACCAGCACGGCTCCCGCCGCCAGGCACAGCAACGCGAGCCGGCCGTGTCGCCGCAGCGCCGTTCTCCTCCGCAGGACCGGACGCGATCGCACCGAGCGGTCCTGGCCGATGCCCGGTTCCGGGACGCCCGGGTGGGTGCCGGACGAGTTCGGGAGACCGGAATGCGCGGTGCCTGTGCCGGGGGTTTTTCTCGCGGGTGCGGTCCGCGTCGCGTTCGCCACGGACGGACGGTAGGCAGCAGACGATCAAGAACCTTTGAAGAACCGGTGCGTCCGCAGTGCGGTGATCACCTTCTGCGCCGCCGCGGTTCGGCGGGGTCAGGACTCGTCGATTCCGGTGCAGTAGGCGATCGTCGCGTCGTCGGCCGCCACCGCGTCGCGCGCCTCCGCCTGCCGGACCCGGCGGACGACCTCGGCGGGCCCGCTCGACGCCAGGAGCGCCAGAAGTCCGGGCCAGTCGGCGAGCCCGAACCGGTCCACGAAACGGCCGGCCCCGTTGCTGAGCAGGACGGCACCGGACAGCTCCGGGACCGGGCGGCTCCCGGTGAGCGCCTCGTCGGCGGCCCGTGGGTCGTCCTTGGCCAGCCAGAATCCGCCCGGCGCGTTGCGGTGGGCGCGCAGTTCGCGCAGGACCCGCCGCCGCTCGTCGCTGCCCTCGGCGGCCGCCTCGTATGCAGGCTGGTACGACCGGCTGATGACCAGCTCACGGGGGTCGGTGACGACGAGCGGCGCACCGTGCGACATGTCCAGCACGACTACGGTGTCCCCGAGCACCAGGTATTCGACCAGGCCGCTGGAGATCCGCAGCATCGCCACGGTCGCGGACGGGCTGATCGGGTCGGCCACGTCGCAGGTGTCCCGGTGCTCACCGGTCACCTGGGTGATGGCCTCGGCGAGCACCGCGGCGAGGCTGCGATCGTCGCGCAGCGGGAGCAGGCCGAGCAGGCAACCGCCCAGGCGGTGGGCGTACCAGGCGACGCCGTGCCGGCAGACCGCTTCCGCGCCGGGGATGCCGGCCCCGTCGAGCAGCACCGCCGCCGACGCCGTGGCACCGGTGAAGTCCTCGTTCACCCGGCCGGTGCGGGCCGCAGCGCTCGTCATCTGCACCCGCATGGTGGCCGCCCTTCGCAGGTCGAGGCGTCGACTGTACCGGCGGGCGGGGCGAAATGCGGGGGCGCGCGTACGGTCGATGCGGATAGGTTCGTCGGTATGCTGCCGTCGACCTTCCCCCGGCTGCGCGCCGGTGTACGCGCCATCGTGCTGGACGAACGGGACCGGGTGCTGCTGTGCCGATGGGCTTTCGACAAGCCCGAGCCGATCGTGGTGTGGGGCACTCCCGGCGGCGGGATCGAGCCCGGCGAGACACCGCTGGCCGCGCTGCGGCGCGAGCTCACCGAGGAGATCGGGCTGGCGCTGGCCGCCGATCCGCCGCACGTGTGGCATCAGGAGGTCGTCCGGGAGGGCCACATCACCGGCTTCGACGGCGTCGTCAACGACATCTTCCTGGTACGCACGACGTCGTTCGACCCGCGCGGCGCGATGACCGACGACGAGTTGGCCGCCACGGAGAACATCAGCGAGTTCCGCTGGTGGACCCAGCAGGAGCTGGCGCTGTACCGGGGAAGCGACCTGTTCGCGCCCCGGGCGCTGCCTGCGGCGCTGGCGGCGCTGCTGGTGGACGGCCTGCCGGGGCAGCCGATCCCCATGGGGCTCTGACGTCTCAGCCGGCGGGCAGGCCGATGGTGAAGGTGGTGCCCACGCCCAGCACGCTGACGACGTCGACGGTGCCGCCGTGGTCGGCGATGATCTGCCGGGCGATGGACAGGCCGAGGCCCGAACCGGTGGTGTAGCGCTCGCCCCGGCCGCGGGCGCGGTCGGCGCGCCAGAGCCGGTCGAACAGGTGCGGCAGGTCCTGCTCGGCTATGCCGCTGCCGGTGTCGGTGACGCGGACCAGGTGCCGGTCACCGTCCGAGGAGACGCCGAGCGTGATCGTGCCGCCGGACGCGGTGGCGGCCAGGGCGTTGCGGATGAGGTTGCCGATCACCTGGCGCAGCCGGTCCGGGTCCGCGTGCACCCAGCGCGGGCCGTCGCCCTCCGCCGTCAGCACCACGCCCGCGGCGGCGGCGAGCGCGGCGTGCGCCGTCCGGCAGGTCGCGACGAGTTCGCCCAGGTCGAGGCGGGTCTTCTGGTACGTCAGCACGCCCGCCTCGGCCAGCGCCAGGTCCTGCAGGTCGTCGACGATGCGCTGCTGCAGTACGGCTTCGTCGTGCAGGGAGTCGAACAGCTCGGGCGACGGCGGCAGCACGCCGTCCTTGAGCGCCTCCAGGTAGCCGCGCAGGTTCGCCAGCGGTGTGCGCAGCTCGTGCGCCACGTCGGAGATCATGCGGCGCTGCAGCTCCTCGCTGTGCTGCAGGGAGTCGGCCATGCGGTTGAACGAGCGGGCCAGCCCGGCGAGCTCGTCGTGGCCGCGCACCGGGACACGTTCGGTGAGCTTGCCCTCGCCGACCCGCGCCGATGCTGCGGTCAGCGCGCCGATGGGTCGCAGCACCCGGCGGCTGAGCAGCCAGGACGCGCCGACAGCGGTGAGTGCGACGACGGCCGCGGTCAGCACGACGGATCTCACGGGCAACCGCGGCGACGGCTGCTCGGCCGCGCCGAGGTAGACCCGCATCGGCGCGGGCGCATACGCGCCGACGGCCCGCGAGAACGCGTCCTGCAGGCACGGCACCGTCTGCTCGGCCTGATGCTGGCAGGCCAGCAGCTCCGCCTCGAACACCCGGTCGATGTCCGGGAAGGCCTGCTCCCGCGCCTCGACCTCGCACGCCTTCGACCGCGCGGTGTACTCGACGGGCTGCGGCATGGGGATGCCCACCCCGGCGTCGGCCAGCCGCACGCCAATCCCGGCCTCGGTCAGGCAGGCCGCGAGGCGCAGTCCGACCCGGTACTCGAACGTGGCCAGCAGCACGGCCTTCGCACCGGCGGGCGCGCCGTACTTCGGTAGCGGCTGCCACATCGGGCGTGGATCGACGAGCAGCGGCGGGCCGGTGACGCCGCGGGCCGGGCTGCCGGCGAGCACGTCCGAATCGGCCACGACCGCACCGGAGACCGTGGTCACCTGGACACGCTGGCCGGTCTGCAGGGACAGCTCGCGTACCCGGTCGGCGACGCCGTCCCAGTCGCCACGGGTGCGGGCGAAGTCGGCGAGCCGACCGGTGATCAGCGCCTGCTGCTCCGCGCTCGCGCTGACGGTGCGGTCGAACTCGCGCGACGCCTGCTGCAGGGTGAGCCAGGCGGTCGCCGCGGTGGCCGTGACGGCGATGAACATGACCAGCGCGATCACCCGCAACCGGAAGCTCATGCCTTCTCCTCGCTGCGCTCGTCAGCGGCATGGCTGATGCCCGCTGATTCGCTCGCAAGCTCGCTCATGGCTGTTCCGCCAGGCGGTAGCCGCGGCCGTAGACGGTCTGCACGTAGCGGGACTCGGCCGGGTCGTCCTCGATCTTGCGGCGCAGGTTCATCACGTGCGCGTCGACGGTGCGCTCCTCGACGTGGTTGTCGAAGCCGAAGGCCCGGTCGATGATCTGGGCGCGGGAGAACACGCGGCCGGGTGACGCGGCGAGGGTGGCGAGGATGCCGAACTCCTTGGCGGTGAGTGCGACGAGGCGGCCGGCGACCCGTACCTCGAACCGGCCCTCGTCGATCTCCAGGTCGCCGATCCGGAGCACCTCCTCCTTGGCGGTGCCCGGCCGGGCGCGGCGCATCAGTGCCCGCACCCGGGCGGCGAGCTGCCGAGGGCTGTACGGCTTGGTGACGTAGTCGTCCGCGCCGAGGTCGAGGCCGACGAGGATGTCGTCCTCGGTGCTGCGGGCGGTGAGCAGCAGGATCGCGACGTCGGACTCGGCCCGCAGGATCCGGCACACGTCGAGGCCGCCGAGGGTCGGCATCATCACGTCGAGCACGACCAGGTCCGGCCGGTACGCCCGGCAGCGCTCCAGCGCGGCGAGGCCGTCGCCGACGACCTGGACGCTGTGGCCTTCGCGTTCGAGGTAGACCCGCAGCAGGTGGGCCTGCTTGGGGTCGTCCTCGGCGATCAGCACCCGCGCGCTCACTCCGGCCTCCCTGGTCCGCGAGTCACCGACCTTATCCGCCGGTCGGCGCGCCGGCCGCGGTCCTTCATCGGTTCTTCACGGCTGTGCGCCACCTCGGTTCAGTACATAAATTATGAATTATTCTTGACACACGGCTGTAACAGAGCACAAGATCGGGGAAACCCCTTTCGCAGCAAGGAATCCGATGTGAAACGACGCGTGCTCACCGGCTTGCTCTGCCTCGCCACCGGCCTGCTGACCACCCCGGCACCCGCGACCGCAGCCCCGGCGCCGACCCGCCAACAGGTGCTGAGCCCGACCCCCTACCAGGGCTGGAACACCTACTTCGGCCTCGGCGGCGACTTCTCCGAGCAGTCGGTGCGGGAGGTCGCCGACGCCATGGTCGAGCGCGGGCTCGCCAAGGCCGGCTACGACATCGTGTGGCTCGACGGCGGCTGGCAGGACCCGCAGCCGCGGACCGCAGCGGGCGACCTGCAGGCCGACCGGACCCGCTTCCCCGCCGGGCTGCAGCCCCTGGTGGACTACATCCACGGCAAGGGCCTCAAGGCCGGCATCTACACCGACGCGGGCCCGTACATCCCGGGCAAGTGCGGCCTCGGCAGCGGCGGCGGTTACTACCAGCGCGACGCCGACCAGTTCGCGGCCTGGAAGTTCGACGCGGTCAAGGTGGACTTCCTCTGCGGCATCGCCGCGAACCTGGACCCGAAGACGGTCTACACCGAGTTCGCCCAGGCGCTGCGGGACAACGCGAGCGGTCGGCCGATCATCTTCAACCTTTGCAACCCGGTGACCTCCCCGGACTGGGGCAACTACCCCGAGGAGCAGCAGTCGACGTACTCGTGGAGCTACGCGCCGGGCATCGCCCAGTCCTGGCGGACGTACACCGACGTGGGTTTCGTCGGTGACATCAAGTTCAAGGACGTGCTGCGCAACTACGACGCGAACGCCCGGCACCCCGAGGCGACCGGCCCCGGCCACTACAACGACCCCGACTACCTCGCGCCGCAGCTCGGCATGTCCGACGAGGAGTTCCGCACGCAGATGACGCTGTGGGCGGCGGCCGCCGCGCCGCTGGTCGTCGGCAGCGACATCCGCAAGCTGAGCCAGACCTCGGTGGACATCCTGACCAACCGCGACGTGCTGGCGATCAACCAGGACCGCGCCGCCGTGCAGGCCGTCCGGGTCGGACCGGCGGGCACGACCGAGACATGGGTCAAGCGGCTGGCCGACGGCGGACGGGCCGTGGTCCTGCTGAACCGGGGCGACAGCCCGCGCACGCTGACCGCGCAGGCCGCCGCCACCGGCCTGACCGGCTCGCGGTTCACCGTCAAGAACGCGTGGACCGGGCAGGTCACCGAGAGCGCGGGCACGCTGAGCGCGGCGGTGCCCGCGCACGGTGCCGCCCTGCTGCGGGTCACCGCGGCCCGCGGTGTGCCGGGCGTGCCGCACGTGACCGCCGGGATCCCGCAGGTGACGCAGGTCAACGGCGCGACCCTGCCGGCCGGCGCCGCGCCGGTGCTCGCGGGCGGCGACCAGGCACGGGTCGAGGTGGCCGTCCGCAACGACGGGCTGCTGCCGGTGCTGCAGCCCAAGGCCCAGCTGGCCGGTCCGGCCGGCTGGACGGTACGCGCCGCGGGCCAGGCACCGGTGCTGATCGCGCCCGGTGGCAGCGCAGTCCTCGCCTTCACGGTGACGGTGCCGGCCGGCGCCGCTCCCGGTGCCGGCACGCTGACCGCCACCACGTCGTACGACGTGCTCGGGCACGGGCGGCTGCGGCAGACGACCACCTCGGCGGTCGTGGTGGCCCCGGCCCCGCCGACCGGATCGGTGGTCCTGTCGCACCACACCTGGATCAGCGCCACCAGCGGCTGGATGAGCCCGACCGTCGACCTGAGCGTCGGCGGCTGGTCGCCGATCAGCATGCTCGGCACGGTGTACCCGACCGGCATCGGCGTCGCCTCGCCGTCGACGATCCGCTACTACGTCGGCGCGAAGTGCGGCGGGCTGAGCGCGACCATCGGCTTGGACGACGCGGTGCGCAACGTCGGACCCGAGGGCGCGACGTCGACGTTCCAGGTGATCGGCGACGGCCGCACGCTGTACGACAGCGGGCTGCTGACCCGTGACGACACCCGGCAGATCACCATCGACCTGACCGGCGTACGGGTGCTCGACCTGGTCGTCGGCGACGGCGGGGACGGCGGCTACAACGACCGCGCCAACTGGGCGGGCCTGACCGCCACCTGCTGAAACGCGCGCGGCCGCACCCGGCTCACCCGGGTGCGGCCGCGTACGTCACGGACGCCGCCAGCCCGGGTCGCGCCCTGCCTGGCCGAGCAGGCGCGTGAACGGGTCCGCGTCGGCGGCCGTCGGCACGGGTTCGCCGAAGACCTTCCACTCCCGGGCCATCGGCCCCATCTCGTCGACCATCACCAGCAGCTCCTCTACCGCCGCCTGGCTCGGCGCGTACGGCCGCCCCGTCGCCACCGCCAGGTCCCACGGGTGCAGGGTCAGGTCGAGCAGCGCCATCCGGCCCACGGCGGGCTGCGGCAGCCCCATGCCGGGCGATACACCCTCCAGCGCCGACTCGTCCGACCAGGCGGCGATCAGCTTTTCCGTCTCGGTCGCGAAGCGGGCACGCCAGTCCGTGCCGAGCACGTTCGGGGTGCCGGAGAAGTCCACGGGCTCGCGGCGGGCCAGGGCCTGGAAGTTGACGACGACCTGGAACAGGTGGTTGACCAGGTCGCCGACCCGGAACTCGGCGCACGGCGTGGCGGTGTCGAGCTGGTCGTCGGTGACACCCTGGAGCACGGGCACGGCCACGTCGGCGGACTCGCGCAGTAGTTTCGAGATCGTGGTCATCCGGCCACGCTAACCAGCGGCGCGCGGGGAGGTCTTGAACAAATGCGACAGCCACGCCGGGACACCCGGGGCATCGTCGACCCGGCCGCGCTGCTGCGGCAGGTGCGGTTCCGGCGGCTCGCCCCCGCCGTCGAGCTGGCCGAGCTGGTCGAGCACTACTGGTTCATCGACTGGGACCTGGACCAGCCGTTCGAGCAGCACGTCGTCGGTCACCCGGCGGTCAACCTCGTCGTGCTGCGCCCGACCCTGAACGACCCGGTCGCCGCGGAGGTGTCCGGTGCCGCCCGCGAGCTGTTCTCGATCAAGCTGACGGAGCGGGGCTGGGTCCGCGGCGTGCAGTTCCGGCCCGGCGCGTTCCGGGCGTTCTCCCGCCGCTCACCGGCGGAGCTGACCGGCCGGCGGGTGCCGCTGGCGCGGGTGCTGCCGGTGGCCGACCCCGGTGACCGGCTGGCCGCCGCGGCGACGGACGAGGTCGCGGCCGCGGTCTTCGACGAGCTGCTGCTGGGCCTGCGGCCGGACCTCGACGAGTCGGTGCGGCTCGCGATGCGGCTGGTGGACCGGGTCCGCCACGACCGCGGGCTGCGCCGGGTCGAGGAACTCGCGCAGCAGGCGGGTTTGTCGGTGCGCTCGCTGCAGCGCCTGTTCACCGAGTACGTGGGGATAGGCGCGAAGCAGGTGATCCTGCGCTACCGGGTGCACGGGGCGATCGAGCTCGCCGAGGGCGAAGTGGACTGGGCGGCGGTCGCCGCGGAGCTGGGCTACAGCGACCAGGCGCACCTGGTCCGCGAGGTGACGGCCGCGATCGGGGTGTCGCCCGCCGCGTACGCGGCCTCGCTGCGCTGAGCGACCCCGGAAATCACCCCTTGAGCGATCGCTCAAACAGTCGTACAGTCTGTTTGAGCGATCGCTCAACTCCGGTTTCGGGAGGGGTGGGAACTGATGGGACGGCAGCTGTACGTCGAGGTCCACATCCGCGCCGACCTCGACAGGGTGTGGGCGTCCACCCAGGACCCGGCGCTGCACCAGCGTTGGGATGCCCGGTTCACCACCATCGAGTACCTGCCCGGGACCAGCCCGCAGCGATTCCGCTACGCGACTCGCCTCGCGCCCGGCCTCGTGCTGGCAGGTGTCGGCGTGACGGCGGGCGAGCGGACCCGCCCGGACGGCACGCGCACCTCGGCGCTGCGCTTCCACTCCTGGCTGATGACCGGAGCCGGCTACTGGCGGTACGTGCCGACCCCCACCGGGGTGCGCTTCCTCACCGGCTACGACTACACGCCGCGCTTCGCCCTGCTCGACCGCTTCGTGCTGCGACCGCTGATGGGCTGGGCAACCGCCTGGTCCTTCGACCGTCTGCGCATCTGGCTGGAGGACGGCGTGCCACCGCACCGCTCCCCGCTGCGGCTGCTCCCCCGCTGGGGCGCGCCGTCCGCCCGCCGCTGCCTACGCACCCCGTCCGACCGGACCGCCGGCCGCGCCCCGTCCCTCTTGGAGACACTGTGAACTCGCTGTTCCACACCGCACTCGGTGACGACTTCGACCGCCTGCACCCCCGTCTGCGGGAGCGCTTCGGTTTCACCAGCACCGACGGGCGCGGCTGCGTCGGCCACGGCGTCATGGACCGCATCTGGCGCGGGCCGGCGTACACCCGGCCGTTCCTGGCGCTGGGCACCATGCGCAACATCATGTTCCCGGAGCAGGGCCGCAACGTGCCCTTCACCATCGAGAACTACGCCTACCCCGACTCCTACGGCCGCGAGACCCTCACCTTCGTCCGCACCTTCGAGTTGCCCCGGCGGCGTCGCCGCTTCGACGCCACGATGGTCTGGGACCCGCACCGCGAGGTCATCGTCGACTACCTCGGCACCCACCAGCACATCGCCGCCGACCTGCACCTGAGCGTCGACGACCAGGGCGGCCTGCGACTGCGCAGCGGGCAGATGCGCTTCCGCGGTCCCGGGATCGACACCGCGCTGCCCCCGGCCGCCACCGCGGTCGCCGAGGTCCACGAACGCTACGACGACGCGGCCGAGGTCTTCCGCATCGACGTGCGCGTGGTCAACCCGTGGTTCGGCCCCGTGTTCGGTTACAGCGGCGCGTTCACGCTGCGCTACGTCGACACCGACGCCACGCCGGTTCCCGCCTCGGTCAAGCCCTACCGCGAGCAGGCCCGGTACTGAACGGCTGCGGCACGCGCGCCGCTCCACCGACGCCCGCGCACCCGTTCTTTAATCGACGTTGGCCTATCACATCGAATCCGAGACGCGATTTTTCGATGTGATAGGCCAACGTCTATTGCGGACGGGGCGGACGGGGCGGACGGGACGGACGGAGTGGGTTGGGTGGATGGACGGGTGGGTGGGGTGGCGGAGTGGGGTGGACGGGGTCAGGTGACGGGGATGTCGCGGTTGCGGAGGGCGGCCAGGCCCGCGGCGGTGAGGGCGGCGGCGAGCGCGGTCAACACCAGTAGCGGGGTCGCCGGGACGGCGGCCGGGCCGGGCAGGTGCGGGATGTGCGTGAACGGGGACACGTCCAGCACGAGCTGGTCGAGTTGCAGTGCCGCGCCGACCTGGCCGAGCAGCACGCACAGCGACAGCGCCACCCAGCCGACGGCGGGCGACAGCCGCGGCAGCAGCCCGTACGCGGCCACGGTCAGGCCGGTCAGCAGCCACACCGCGGGCATCTGCACCAGCGCGGCGCCGATGACCCGGGGCACCTGGCGGCCGATCTCCCCGGTGCTGGCCCCGTACACCAGGCCCGCGAACAGGCCGGTGGCCGCCATGACCAGGGTCGGGCCGAGCAGCGCGAACGTCAGGTGCCCGGCCGCCCAGCGCAGCCGGCCGACCCCGGCGCTCAACACGGGCTCGCTGCGCAGGGCCGCCTCCTCGGTGCGCATCCGCAGCGCGGCCGAGATGCCGTACGCGGCCACCGCGATCGCGCCGATGCCGAGCGAGCCGCCGACGAAGATGTCGGAGGCCACCGACTTGCCGCCGATGCGCTCCATGATCTCGGTGAGCTGGCCGTTGCCTTCCAGCAGGCTGCTCGCCGTCTTGGCGACGCCGCCGAACAGGACGCCACCGACGACGCCGAGCCCGATCGTCCAGCCGAGCAGCGAACCGCGGTGCAGCCGCCAGGCCAGGCCGAACGGGCTGCTCAACGAGGCGGAGGCCGTGGCCGGGCCGAGCCGCGGCGGCAGCAGGCCCGCGCCGAGGTCGCGCCGGGCCGACAGGCGCAGCGCCGCGTACGCCAGCACCACCGCGACGGCAGCGCACAGCGCGAACAGCCACCAGCGGTCGTCGGTGTAGGCGTGCACCTTGTACACCCAGCTCAGCGGGGTGGCCCAGGCCAGCCAGGTCAGGCCGCCCCCGCTGACGTCGCCGACGCCGCGCAGCAGGAAGTCGAGGCCGAGCACCGCGCCGGCGATGCCCCGGGCGGTGCCCGCACCGGTGGTGAGCTGGGCGGCGAGCGCGCCGACGCCGGCGTACAGGATGCCCGCGAACGCCCACGCGAAGCCCATCGCGAACGCGCCCGAGGCCGGGGTCTGCTGGCTGATCATGCCGAGCGCCACCAGCACGCCGACGACCAGGCTCGCGCCGGACACGGTGAGCACCGCTGCGGTCAGCGCCGCGTGGCGGCCGACGACGGCGGAGCCGAGCAGCTCCCGGCGACCGGCCTCCTCCTCGACCCGGGTGTGCCGGATCACGACCAGCAGGCCGATCAGGCCCATGATGACGATGCCGGTGGCGGACCGCCAGAAGATCAGCGCGCCGAGGCTGGGCTCGGCCGGCTTCTGGCCGTAGAACAGCAGCAGCATCGGGCTGGCGGCCAGGGAGTCGATGTAGCCCTGACGGCCGGCGTCGGTCGGGTAGAGGCTCGCCGTGCCGGAGGCCAGGCCCAGCGGCAGCAGGGCCATGCACAGCATCCAGATCGGCATCAGCACCCGGTCGCGGCGCAGGATCAGCCGGACCAGGGTGCCGGTTCCGGTGAGGGAGGTCATCGCACCGGCTCCGTCTCGTAGTGGCGCAGGAACAGCTCCTCCAGCGTCGGCGGCTGGCTGACCAGGCCGCGTACGCCATGGGTGGTGAGCTGGCGCAGCACGGCGTCGAGCTCGGCCTGGTCGACCTGGAAACGCACGGTGGCCCCGTCGGTCTTCAGATCGTGCACCCCGGGCAGCTGGGCCAGGCCGTTCGGCGGGGTGGCCAGCTCGGCGGTGATGTGGGTGCGGGTCAGGTGGCGCAGCTCGGCCAGGGTGCCGGTCTCCACGGTGCGGCCCTGCCGGATGATGCTGACCCGGTCGCACAGCGCCTCGACCTCGGACAGGATGTGGCTGGACAGCAGGACGGTGCGGCCGTTGCGGGTCTCCTCGGCGACGACCTGCCGGAAGACCTCCTCCATCAGCGGGTCCAGGCCCGAGGTCGGCTCGTCGAGCAGCAGCAGCTCGACGTCGGAGGCGAGCGCGGCGATGAGCCCGACCTTCTGCCGGTTGCCCTTGGAGTAGGCGCGGCCCTTCTTTCTCGGGTCGAGGTCGAAGCGTTCCAGCAGGTCCTTGCGCTTGGCGGCGTTGAGGCCGCCGCGCAGGCGGCCGAGCAGGTCGATGACCTCGCCGCCGGAGAGGTTGGGCCAGAGAGTGACGTCGCCGGGCACGTAGGCCAGGCGGCGGTGCAGCGCGACGGCGTCGCGCCAGGGGTCGCCGCCGAGCAGCGTGGCGGTGCCTCCGTCGGCCCGGAGCAGGCCGAGCAGGATGCGGATCGTGGTGGTCTTGCCGGCGCCGTTCGGACCGAGGAAGCCGTGCACCTCGCCGCGTGCGACAGTCAGATCCAGGCCGTCGAGGGCCTTGGCCTGGCCGAAACTCTTGGTCAGGCCGACCACTGAAATGGCGTTGTCCATGTTTTGGACGCTACACTCATTTCACAAGTTTGTGAAAGTACGAAAGCTGCAGTCTTGACGAAATTTTGACGGAGGTCACGTGGCACACTCCCCGCCGCAGCGCGACGAGCAGGCGATGCGCAACTTCGTCGAGTACATGGCCCGGACCCTGGCCGACTGGGGTTTCCCGCGGATGGCCGGCCGCGTGGTGTTCACCCTCATGGCCGCCGACGAGCGCGCCCTGACCGCAGCCGAGCTGGGCGAACGCCTCGGGGTCAGCGCCGCGGGTGTCTCCGGCGCGCTGCGCTACCTGGTCCAGCTGCACATGGTCGCCCGCGAACCGGTGCCGGGCTCGCGCCGCGACCGCTACCGCATGGTCGACGACTCCTGGTATGAGGTGACCGTCGCCAAGATGACCCTGCTCAAGACGATCAGCGACGCCGCGGGCCAGGCCGTCGTCGCGGCCGGCGGGGAGCACACGCCGGCCGGGGCGAAGCTGGCCGGGATGCGCGACTTCTACCAGTGGGTGCAGGACAACATGCCCTCCCTGCTGGACCAGTGGGCCGAACACAAGGCCCGCCGGCGCGAATCCTCGCCCTGACACCGCCACGCGCCGGCCGATCGAGGTCAGCCGGCGGCGGCCGCCGCCGCTAGAGTTCCGCCGAGAAGATCCGATGACGGGAGGGACCGTGGGCGCATCCGGCTGGAGCTACTACGTGCCGTATCAGCCAGATCTCGAAGCGGCACTCGACGCACTGCGCGAGCAGATGTTCGCCGAGGGCGACTACTGGTGGGCGCGCGGCGGGTTCGGCACGTCGGCAGCCGCTCACGACAACCGGCCCCGCACCATGGACGAGCTCTGGCGCGACGAGTGGGTGCAGGAGTCGGGCACACACTCGATCATCGACATGTTCGGCGTACTGGCCGAGGGCGCGGATCCCGAACACCTGATGGTCCTGCCGGTGAGCAGCGCCGAGGCGCTCGCCCGCGCCGGGACCGACCGCCTCACCCGCGAGCACGTCGACGCCATCGACGGTCTCGCCGACCAGCGCTGGGTCGGGCGCTGCGCTGTCCTGCACGACGCGCACGGGCAGCCCTCGGAGATCTACTTCTGGGGCTTCTCCGGCGACTGATCCGGCGGGGGCCGATTCCGCGTCGACGCCGCGGCCTGGCAGGGTGGCAATGACAGCGAGGAGGGGACGGCCATGGCACGGCGGACGCGGTGGGAGACGGACACCGAAAGCGGCCACGCCCAGCGGATGGCCGACCGCTTCCGCACGATGGCGGCCGAAGGCCACGACCTCGCCGGTGAGGCGCGGCTGCTCGACGCGGTCATCGCGCCCCGGTCGGCCGTGCTCGACGCGGGCTGCGGCAGCGGCCGGGTCGGCGCGGCGCTGGCCGTACGCGGGCACACGGTGCTCGGCGTGGACGCCGACGAGACGCTGATCGCGGCGGCGCGCGAGGACTTCCCCGAGATCGAGTGGCTCGTGGGCGACCTCACCGAACTCGACCTGACGGCGGGCGGGCAGCGGCGGCTGTTCGACGCCGCGATCCTGGCCGGCAACGTCATGCTCTACCTCGCGCCGGACACCGAGGCCGAGGTGCTGCGCCGGGTCGGCGTGCACGTACGACCCGGCGGACCCGTGGTGGTCGGCTTCGGCACCGGACGCGGGTACGCCGTGGCCGACTTCGACGCCCACGCGGCCGACGCCGGGCTGCTCGTGGAGCACCGCTTCGCCACCTGGGATCTGCGGCCCTGGCGTGACGACGCCGACTTCGCGGTAACCGTGCTGCGCAGGCCGGCCGGCTGAGGTCACCGGGCCGGCGGGCGACCGCTCACACGCAGATCCAGTAGTACAGGTGCTCGCCCGCGTCACGGGCCCGCTGGGCCAGGCCCTGCAGCGCCTCGATGGTCGGCACGTAGTCGTCGTCCGGCCCGTCGGAGTCGATCTCCTCGATCCGCTGCCAGCGCGCCGACAGTTCGAGCAGACGATCCGGTGCGATTCCGGCCAGGGTGTCGCGGGTGGCGTCGTCGACGGACGCCAGCCAGGGACCGGTCTCCTCCGCACTCCACAGCAGGTGACTGTCGACGGTGTCGACGGTCCACTCGACACCACGCGCGAGACTCACCAGCTTGCCCAGCGTGACGTCGGCGTCGAGGCCCTTGAAATAGAGCAGGTCCAGCGCGGTGCCGTCGCTGAACGGCCCCGGGCTCCCGTCGTTGTCCTCGATCAGCTTCACCGCGGCGGCGTCATCCGCCGCCCGGAAGTAGTCGGTCAGCACTCCCATGGCCGACACCCCACCACAGCGGTACGACAGCGGACGACCCGAAACCGTCACCGGTCCTGCCGGGTCGGTTCCGCCGTGTCACCGGTGCGGCCGCCGTCGGCCGGGCCGTGCAGACCCTCGGCGAAGGCGCGGTCGGCCGCGGCCGCCTCGGCCGAGGTCAGGCCCGCCGGGGGCGGCACCGCCAGCAGGTTGAGCACCATCGTCAGGCCGCCGCCGGGGGTCGTCTCGGGCAGCAGCGTGCCGCCCATCGCCTCGACCAGGCCCCGGGACAGGGCCAGGCCGAGGCCGACGCCGCTCTCGTTGTTGCGGTCGCCGAGCCGCTGGAACGGCAGGAACACCTGGTCGCGCTGCTCCTCGGGGATGCCCGGCCCGTGGTCGATCACACGCAGCTCGACCAGCTCGCCGTGCTCGCTCGCGGTGACCAGCGGCGGGCGGTCCGGCGGGCTGAACCGCAGGGCGTTGCTGACGACGTTCACCAGCACCCGCTGCAGCAGGCCCGGATCGGCGCGTACGGCAGACAGGTCGTCCGGGATGCGCACCCGCACCGCCCGGCCCGGCGCGCCCAGCTCGTCCAGGGCCGTGGGCACCGCCTCGTCGAGCCAGACGTCGACGGCGGCCACGCCCAGCGCCCCCGCCTGCAGCCGGCTCATGTCCAGCAGGTTCGCGACCAGCCGGGACAGCCGGTCCAGCGACTCGGCGGCGGTGGCCAGCAACTCGCGCCGGTCCTCGTCGCTGAACGCCACGTCGTCGCTGCGCAGACCCTCCACGGCGGCGACGGCCGAGGCCAGCGGCGTACGCAGGTCGTGGCTGACCGCGGCGAGCAGCGCCGTGCGCATCTTGTCGGCCTCGGCCAGCGGCTTGGCCTTGGCGGCCTCGGCGGCCAGCCGCTCCTGGCGCAGCGCGATCGCGGCCTGAGCGGCGAACGCCTCGATGATCCGCCTATCGGCGGCCGCGGGCACCGGACCACGCAGCACCAGGGTGACCTGGTCGTCGACGGCGACCGCGGTGTCGCCCTGCGCCGGCGTGACACAGGGCTGCCCGCCGACCGTGGCGGCCACCCGCCAGGCGCTGGGATCGCCCTGGCAGTCGGGCGCGGGCGGCACGTCGTCGCGCCGCTCCAGCACGGTGACCGCGTCGAGCTGGAAGGTCTCGCGCAGGTTCTCCAGCAGTGCCTGCAGCGGGCTCGCGCCGCGCAGCACGCTGCCCGCGACGGTGGCCAGCGTGCCGGCGTCGGCCGAGGCGCGGGCGGCTTCGCGGGTGCGGCGGGCCGCCAGGTCCACCACCGCGCTGACCGCGACCCCGACCAGGATGAACACGGCCAGCGCGAGCACGTTCTCCCGGTTGGCGACGTTGAACGTGCGCAGCGGCGGAGTGAAGAAGAAGTTCAGCAGCAGCGAGCCGGCGACCGCCGCCAGCAGCGCGGGCCACAGGCCGCCGACCAGCGCGACCACGATCACCATGGCCAGGAACAGCAGGATGTCGCTGGCCAGCGACAGGTCCTCGCCCAGGGTGCGCAGCAGCAGGGTCAGCAGCGGCAGGCCGAACACGGCGAGCGCGAAACCGCTCAGCCGCCGGGCCGGCGACAGCGCCGAGACCCCACCCAGGGCGGGAAGCCTGCCCCGGCCGATCCGTTCGTGCGGCACGAGGTGCACGTCGATCGCGCCGGACAGCGCCGTGGTGGTCACCCCGACCCCGGGCGAGAGCAGCTGCGCCAGTCGGCCGCGGCGGCTCGCGCCGAGCACCAGCTGGGTGGCGTTGACGCCGCGGGCGAAATCGAGCAGCGCCTGCGGCACGTCCGCGCCCGCGACCTGGTGGTACGTGCCGCCGAGGCTCTCCACCAGCACCCGGTGCTTGGCCAGCAGCGCGGGGTCGGCCCCGGCCAGCCCGTCGGAGCGGGCCACGTGCAGGGCCAGCAGGTCGGCGCCCTTGCTCCGGCCCGCGATCCGGGCGGCGCGGCGGATCAGGGTCTCGCCCTCGGGTCCGCCGGTGACCGCGACGACGACCCGTTCCCGGGTCTCCCACTGCTTGGCGATGTCGTGGTCGGCCCGGTACCGGTCGAGCTGCTCGTCGACCTTGTCGGCCAGCCAGAGCAGCGCCAGCTCGCGTAGCGCGGTGAGGTTGCCGACCCGGAAGTAGTTGCCCAGCGCGGCATCGATCTTGTCGGGTTGGTACACGTTGCCGTGGGCCATCCGCCGCCGCAGCGCCTCCGGCGTCATGTCGATCAGCTCGACCTGGTCTGCCTGGCGCACCACCTGGTCGGGGACCGTCTCGCGCTGGACGATGCCGGTGATCTGCTCGACGACGTCGTTGAGGGACTCCAGGTGCTGGATGTTGACCGTCGACAGCACGTTGATGCCGGCGTCGAGCAGCTCCTGGACGTCCTGCCAGCGCTTGGCGTTGCGGCTGCCGGGAACGTTGGTGTGGGCCAGCTCGTCGACGACGGCGACCTGCGGCGCGCGGGCCAGCACCGCGTCGACGTCCATCTCGGTGAACGCCGCGCCGCGGTAGTCCACCGACCGGCGGGGCACGACCTCCAGCCCGTCGAGCATCTCGGCGGTGTGCTGGCGGCCGTGGGTCTCGACGAAGCCGATCACGATGTCGGTGCCCCGGCCGCGGCGGCGCTGGGCCTCCTCCAGTACGGCGTAGGTCTTGCCCACGCCCGGCGCGGCGCCCAGGTAGATGCGCAGCTGTCCGCGTGCCATGACCGGATCATCCCCCCTGGGCGGGGGCGTCGTACGGCACGAACCGGTAACCCATGCCGGGCTCGGTGAGCAGCTGGCGTGGGTGGGCCGCGTCGTCCTCGAGCTTGCGCCGCAGCTGGGCCATGTACTGGCGCAGGTAGTTGGTCTCCGTGGCGTACTGCGGCCCCCAGACCTCCTGCAGCAGCTGCCGCTGGCCGACCAGCTTCCCCGGGTAACGCACCAGCACGCCGAGCAGGTGCCACTCGGTGGGGGTCAGCCGCACGTCGCCGCCGTCGCCAAGCCGGCGCACCTGGTGGTTGCCGACGTCCACGGTGTGCCGGCCGATGCGCACCGTGCTCTGCGCCTCCGGCGCGGCGGTGTGCCGGCGGGTCACCGCCCGGATCCGGGCCAGCAGTTCGTCCACGCCGAACGGCTTCGTGACGTAGTCGTCGGCCCCGGCGTCGAGCGCGTGCACCTTGTCCTCGCTGCCGGTGCGCCCGGACAGCACGATGATCGGCGCGGCCGACCAGCCGCGCAGACCGCGGATCACGTCGACGCCGTCCATGTCGGGCAGGCCCAGGTCCAGCACGACCACATCGGGATGCACCGCCCCGGCCACCCGCAGCGCCCCGGCGCCGTCGGCGGCGGTTTCCACGTCGTAGCCACGGGCCTTCAGGTTGATCCGCAACGCCCGCAGGATCTGCGGCTCGTCGTCCACGATCAGGATCTTCGTCATGCCTCCCCCACCCTACCGCCCCCCTCCCCTCCCGAAGGAAAGGAAGGGCACCTTCTACACGGACGTCCGTTAAGAAGGTGCCCTTCCTTCTGCCAGGGGTTATTTGAGGCGGGCGTCGAGGGCGTCGATGAGGGCCTGCTGGAATTTGCCGTACTCGGTCAGGTCGAACGGCCAGCGCCACAGTTCGAGCTGGATGCCCTGGGCGGAGATGCGCAGCGCCTGGTTGTTCGACATCTCCTTGGGCGCGAATCCGATGAACTGGGTGTAGTAGCCGTCCATCTCGGCCAGCCGCTGGGCCGCGTCCTTCGGCCCGACCACCGCCGCGCCGCCGGTGCGGGCCCCGACCGGGACGGGTTCCAGCACCACCTTCTCCGGCTTGAAGTGCCGGCCGTCGATCATCAACCCGTGCCCCTTGGCCCGTACGTAGTCCCACAGGTGCTGGCCCACCGGCAGTTCCTTCAGCCGGGTCAGGTCGTCCAGGTTGGAGATCGACTTGGACTCGAACACGGCCAGCACCCAGACCCGGCCGTCCGGATGCACCGAGATCGCCAGCAGGTCGCCGAGCTGCTTGCCCTGGCCGTCGGTCACCCCGCCGACCAGCTGCACCTTGCCCCACTTCTTCGACAGCTTCGCCGAGGCCCGCACCCGTACCTTGTCCAGGGCGGACATCATGTCCTCCAGCTCGGGCAGCGAGCGGGCCAGCCGTTCCACGATCAGGCCGCGCAGCGACTGCGGGCTCATCTCGCCGCGGCCCATCGCCTGGGCGACGATGTCGGCGAAGGTGGCCCGCTCCACCCCGGTGAGGATGGTCGGGAAGCGGGACAGGAAGCGGTCGTAGAGCTTGAGCGCCTCGGCCACCACGGCTCCGGTGATCAGTTTGACCAAACGCTCCAGGTCGCGCATGCTCGCGGCGGCGAGCGCCTTCGGCGCGGCCCGGATCTCGTACCGCACCACCTCCTTGCCGAAGATCTGCAGGCTGAGCCGCTTGACGCCGCGGGCGAACTTGGTGCCGTGCCCGAGCCGGATCAGTGCCACCACCTTGCTCACGGCGCGGCCTCCTCGTAGGACACCTCGAGGGCCTCGCCGATGGCGAAGCTGTCCGGTTCGCAGAACGCCCGGATCAGTTCGAGCGCGATCCGGCCGACCAGGCGGCCCAGGTGCCGACCGGACGCTGCGGCGTCGGGGGCGGTGCGCACCTGCTCGGACCACCACTCCAGGCCGGCCCGGCCGATCATGGTGGCGATGTCCTCGGCGTCGGGGATGATGTCGCGCAGCGCTTTCGCCGCCTCGACCGGCCCCACCTGGTCGAGCCAGCGGAACACCGCGCCCATGCGCTGCATCGCCCGCAGCGTCTCCAGCTCCGCCTTGACCTGCGGGGACAGCCCTTGCGGCACCTCCTCGACGATCGGACGGACGAAGAACTCGGCCAGGCTCACCGTGACCCCGACCCCGACCAGCTTGAACATCGCCTGCAGGTCCTGCTTCCAGGCGGCGGCGCCCTCCAGGAAGCCGTCGGCGAAGCCGTCCACGAAGCCGGCCGTGGCCGGCAGCGGATACGTCGGGGCGCTGACCATCCGCAGGTACGCCGCGACGTCGGCGACGCCCGCCGACCGGGGCGCCTGCGCGGTCACCGCCTGGATCAGGCCCGTGCCCAGCGCCGCCTGGTCGGCGGCGCTGAGCTGTCCGGACAGGCCGGTCACGGCCGCGGCTCGGTCAGGTGCACCGCCACTTCTGCCGCCGTCAGATTGCCGGCCGCCACCGCCTCGCTCACCTTGCCCTGGGCCAGCAGCGCGGCCGACACCGCCGCGGTGCGGCCCGCCTCGCCCTGGGCCACGCTCTCGGTGAACGGGTCGGCCGCGGTGGTGCCGGCCAGCGTCACCTCGGTGTGCACCCCGTCGGTCGGCAGGTCCTCCGACCAGGTGCCCAGGCACACGTGCTTCTGCACCACCTCCGGGCACGGGTTGCCCGGGACCAGCTCGACCTCCGACGGGCCGCCCAGGTGGGTCACCCGCCAGTCGGCCAGCTCCTTGAGCACCTTGCGGACCAGGTCCTCGATGCCCGCCGGGCCGGTGCCCTGCTGCGAGCGCAGGAAGATCCAGCGCAGCGCGATCTCCTCGTATCCGGTGCGCACCGGCAGGAACAGCCGCGCCCAGGAGGCGTTGACGAAGTCGCCGGCCGGGCGGACCGGGTCGCGCAGGCTGCCGTCGCCGCTCCAGGTGCCGGAGTAGGTCCGCGCCGCGGCCAGTTCCCAGTCGAAGACCTGCTCCCAGACGTCCAGCTCGGCGATCTCGTCGCGGGCGTCGGCCGGGAACATGGCGTTGATGAACCGGCGCATCAGCTCCTGCGCCGGGTTCAGGCTCGCCCGGTGCGCGATCCGCCACGCCTCGAACTCGGCCAGCGCGACCGCCTCGGCGGCGGCCACCTTCGCCGCCCGCTGGGCGATCAGGACCGCGCACTGCGCCTCCCACGCCGCGGCCGCCTCGGCCTGCGCCTGGCTGAGCGACGTGGCGTCCGGAATGACCCGGGCCGACAGCGACACCCAGATCTGCGACGAGCCGGTCAGCCGCCAGCCCGCGCCGCAGTGGACGATCTGGAAGACGGTACGGTCCCCCGCCGAGTTCATGACCTCCCAGGGGTCGCCGACGGTGTACACGCCGTACCCGCGCGACGCGCCGGTCATCGTCGAACGCAGGCTGCCCTGCAGGCTCGCGATGTCGCCGTCCCACTTCATCCCGCGGGGCACGTTGATCGGCAGGGTGTAGTCGGCGCTCATGTCGCTGCCCGGCCAGCCGCCCCACTGCGTCAGCTCGGTCAGCGGCGGGTCGAGCCCGACCAGCCGCGCGCCGGGCACCTCGGCGATGTTCGGCTGCGGGGGCAGCACCGCCGCCGGGACCGAGTCCCGGGCCGCCTTGAGCAGCTGCTCGCGCATCGCGCTCTCGGCGGCGTAGAAGTCGCCGGCGGGGTCCCGGACGAACGGCGTCCAGCACAACCGCACCCCGAACCGCTCGTGGGAGAACCGCATCCGCTGGAGCACCTTGTAGAAGTGCAGGTCGATCGGGGTGAACTGGTTGGGATTGCGGATCGTGCGGCGGGCCGCCCGCTCGAAGCGGTCCGACTCCGACACCCGGAACACGGTCTTGTGCACGTCGCGCATCTTGGCCACGTTCTTCGAGGTCCGGGCGGCGACCTCCTTGACCGAGTCGGTGCGGGTGTCATTGTCGGCCTGCGTCGTGGTGTCCGACACCCCGCCGTTGACCTGGGCCTTGATGCCGTACTCGAAGCCGACCGTGCCGCCGGCCGTGAAGCCGTCGGTGCGGGTCGTGGTCAGCGAACCGGCGATCACCTCGGCGTGGTCGATGGTCGTCGACGACGACTGCTCGCTCTCGGTGTTGCCCTCGGTCTCCGAGCTGGACTCGGACAGGACGTCGCGCTGCACGAACGAGCGCTGCTCCAGCACCACCTCCTCGGCCGGGGCCAGGCCCATGGTGTGCAGGTGCTCGCCGACCACGAAACCGGCCGGGCGCAGCCGGGTGCGGTCCAGGAACAGCAGGCCGATCTCCGACCGGGCCAGGTCGAGCAGTACCTGCTCGGGGGTGCGGTCCAGCACCGTGCCGGTGCGGGTCCCGTCGCCCTTCGGCGGCATGTGGGTGCTAGGGCCGCCGGTGCCCGTGCCGGTGCCGCCCGTGCCGGTGCCGCCCGTGCCACCGGCGCCCCCGCCCGGACCGACGATGATCGGCTCGTTGCCCTTGCGCAGCAGGTTGGCCAGCTTCATCAGAGGTAGCGGCACGGCGGCCTCCGCCGGGTCGACACCCGGCACGCCGTGGGTCAGGCGCATCCGCATGGTCGCCTCGCCCTCCGGCCCGTCCGCCCGGGTGACCGGGGCGGAGGCGGCGACGGTCTTGCCCGAGCCGCCGTGCCACTCGGCCCACTCGGCGGTGGCCTCGCCGGTGAGGCCGGCCGCCTTGGCCAGGTACACCCACTGCGCGCGGGTGAGGACGGGACGGCCGTTGCTGCCGGTGTTGCTCAGGGCCGCGTACCGGTAGGAGTACACGAAACGGTCGCCGGAGCCGGGTGCCCCTTGCAGGGCTTCCACCGGCACCGTGAATGTCACACGCTGTGTCATGGCAGGAGTCTGAATGCGGCGGTGCCACCTATCCGTTGACGGTCGTCATTCCGACGATCCCGGTCGACGCACCCGCACACGACATCATCGCTGTTCACGGGCTCGCGATGGCCCGCCGGGCAGTCCAGTGTGACCGGTTGGCCCGCACACGGAGACCACTTCTCCATCCATCGGCGCGGATCTGCTGAGACCGGGCCGGCGCTGATGATCCACCGACCGGGGGGTGGTCGTACCGGTCCGGAGGATGGTTGATCATCGGCCGGCGGCCCCAGGGTCCGCCACTGTGTTCATATCTCGCCTGGTAGGCCGCACTTTCGGACTCGCTGTGATGCTCTTGGGCCTTGGCATCGGCTTCTTCGGCGTGCAGTCACTCGCCACCGCGGTAGGCCTGGCCGGCACGCCGGGCACGCTGACCGTCGCCGACTGCCGGGTCGACGTCTACTACGTCGACGGCGACCACGAGCCCGAGGACCGACGAGAGACGCGACGATGCCGGGGCCGGTTCGCGGCCGCCGACGGCTCGACCGCCGACCCCGGTCACGAGCTGGCCAGCGACACGGCTCAGCGGGGCGACCGCATCGCGGTCCGCGACGATGGCACCCGCTACCTACAGGTGGGTGCGGCCTCGATCGCCATGACCGCTGCGATCGTGCTGACGAGCGTTTCCATGCTGCTGATGGGTACATTGTTCCTGGCCACCGGCCACCAGCCGTTCGCTCGACTTGTGCGCCACGTGCAGTTCTGGGAGGCGATCCGCAAGCTGCGGTACGGCCCCGCCGTCCTCTGGACCGCCATCGGCGCGATGCTGCTGGGCGTGCTCGGGTTCGTGCTCGCCGACCAGCTCCCCTAGGCCGCGCCCATCCGGCGTTGCTTCCCACGGCTTGCCTGTCATGATCTCCTTTGTGCCATTGCACTAGTACACTAGTAGAAGCGTCGTGCGAGGTGGTGCTGTGTTCGCCTTCCGTCTTGACTCCCGGTCGGGGGTGCCGACCTACCTGCAGCTCGTCGAGCAGGTGCGGCGCGGGCTCCTGCTCGGCTACCTGGTCGACGGCGAGCAGCTGCCGACCGTACGCGAGGTCGCCGCCGCGCTGGTCGTCAACCCGAACACGGTCGCCAAGGCGTACCGCGAACTCGAACGCGCCGGGCTCGCCGCGCCCCGGGCCGGGCAGGGCACCTTCGTCATCGGCAACGACGACCAGGTGCCGCACGCCGTGCACCTCAAACTGGCGGCCCGGCTGCGCGCCTGGGTCCGCTCCGCCCACGAGGCCGGTCTGGCGCCCGAGCAGGTGCGCGCCCTGGTCACCACGGTGCTGGACGACGAGAACACCGCGCAGCGGGCGGAGGCGGCATGACCGGCGATTCCGCGCTGCGCTTGGCCGGACTGGGCAAACGCTAAGGCCGGCGCACCTGGGCACTGCGCGACTGCACCCTCGACCTGCCGTCGCCGCGCTGCTGCTGGCCGGCGTCGCCATCCCGCTGCTGGTCACCGGCGCGGCGATGCACGCCGAGTACACCGCCGACGGCGTCGCGGCCTGTGTCGCCGCCCCCGACGGCAGCGGCTGCGGGCGGCTCGTCGCCGCGTTCCTCGACCGGCACAGCGAGTGGGGCAACCGGTTCATCTGGGCAACGCTGCTGCCCGCGCTCGTGGGCGTCTTCGTGGGCCCGCCGCTGCTGGCCCGGGAGTTCGAGCAGGGCACGTGGCGGTTGGCGTTCACGCAGAGCGTCACCCGCACCCGCTGGCTGGCGAACCGGCTCGCCCTGGTCGGCGCGGGCGTCGCCGCACTGGCGCTGGTCCTTTCCGCACTGTTCACCTGGTGGCGCGGGCCGCTCGACGCGATCGACGGGCACCGGCTGCGTACCACCTCGTTCGTGGTCGCCGCCCCGAGCCTGGTCGGGGCGACCATGTTCGCCTTCGCGGTCGGGGTGCTGGCCGGGGCGCTGCTGCGACGCACCATCGCGGCCATGGGCGCGACGCTGGCCTGCTACCTGGCGGTCCGGCTGCCCATGGAGGAGGCGGTGCGGCCGTACCTGCTCAGCCCGCTGGTCCGGGTCACCGAGCCCGGCGTCGCCGCCGGCACCGGCTGGCGGCCGGACACCGAGTAGGTCGTCGCCGACGGCTGGATCGACGCCACCGGCCACCGGCTCACCGAACGGGAGGAGGTCGCGATCACCCGCGAGGTGTACGGCGGCAGCGACGCCGTCTACGGCGCGGGCACCCCGATCGAGCGCTACCTGGCCGACCACGGGCTGCGCCACTACACCGAGTACCACCCGGCGGGCAGCTTCCTGTCGATGCAGCTGGTCGAGGCGGCGGCGTTCCTCGGCCTGGCGGCCGTCCTGCCGGCCGCCGCGGTCTGGATCGTGCGCCGCCGCACGGCCTGACCCCGCCCGGCCGCCCCCGCGGCCGGGCGAGCCTCAGCGCTCGCACCTGATCACGACCCGCTGACCCGGCTGGAGCGGGCTGCCCGGACCCGGGAGCTGCCGGTCCACCCGGTACTGGCGCTTGTCCCCGCGGACCCCGCGCACATCGACGCGCAGGCCCATCGCCGTGAGGTGGTTCTCCGCGTCCTGGCAGTTCCAGTTGTTCAGGTCCGGCATGGCGCCGCCCTGCGGGTTGTTGCTCACCTGCAGCTTGACCACGGTGTTGCGCTCGACCCCGGTGCCCAGCGCCGGGGTCTGCTTGACCACGGTCTCGAAGGGCTTGTCCGAGTCGACCTGCTCGACCTCGACCCGCAGGCCCAGGTTCTCCAGGATCGACCTGGCCTCGGCCAGCGGCTTGCCCTCGACCGACGGCACGGTCACCGGGGCGCGGCCCTTGCTGAGCGTCACCTTGATCTCGGCCCCGACCTCGACCTCCTCGCCGGCCTTGGGCACGGTCTCCAGGACCGAACCCTTCGGGACGAGGTCGCTGTACTTCTCGCCGGCCTTCACCGGCTTGAGCTTCAGCGGTTCGGCCTGCAGATCGACCAGCGCCTGGTCCCACGGCACGCCGGACACGTCGGGCACCACGTAACGCTCGGGACCGGCCGACAGGGTAAGGGTCACCGTGCCGCCGCTCACCACGTCCTCGCCTGCCGGCGGGTCCTGCACCAGCACGACGTCCTTGGGCACGTCCTCGCGGTACAGCGGCTTGGCGTAGGCGACCTCCAGGCCCAAGCCCCGCAGCGCGGACTCGGCCTGCTCCCTGGTCAGGTTCGTCACCTGCGGCACCGTGTCGTAGCGGCCGAAGGCCAGGTAGTAGCCGCCGGTCAGCACCAGCAGGCCCAGCACCACCGCGCCGGCCATCAGCGCCATGCGCCCGCGCGGATCGCCCATCAGCCGCGTGTAGTGCTGCTTGGCCTGCTCCACCAGGCCCGCGACCGAGGGGGCCGACGCCGTCATGGTGCGCGTACGCGGCTCGGCGGGCTCCTCGTGCAGCCGGGCCCAGGACGGGCGGTCGGCGGGCCGCACCTGGTCGACCATCATCGTCTCCTGCGCCACCTGGCGCATCCGCGTGGTCGCGTCGGCCAGACCGTGGCGGGCCGACTGCACCGCGGACAGCATCGCGCCCGCGTCCATGAACCGCGCGCCCGGCGCGCGGCGGGTGGCGGAGGCGACGAGGTCGTCCAGCACCGGCGGCAGCCCGCCCACGAGCTGCGACGGCGGCGGCACGTCGCGCTCGACGTGTTGCCAGGCCACCTCGACGGGCCGCTCGCCCTGGTACGGCACCCGGCCGGTGAGCAGCTCGAACAGCAGGATCCCGGCGCCGTAGACGTCGCCGCGCGGGTCGACGTGGCCGTCGGCCACGAACTCCGGCGCGACGTACGCGGCGCTGATCGACGGCTCCGCCCCGCCGGCCTCGACGGCGTCGGCGAGCCCGAGGTCGGTCACCTTGACCACGGCGTCGCTCAGGTCGTGGCCGCCGCCGGGGGCCTCGGCCAGCATGATGTTCTCCGGCTTGACCGCGCGGTGCACCAGGTTGGTGCGGTGCGCCGCGGCCAGCGCCGCCAGGACCTGCTCGGTCACCGCGAGCGCCTCGGCCGAGGTGAGCCGGCGGCGCTCGTCGAGGATGTCGCGCAGCGTGCGCCCGCGGACGAACTCCGTGACCAGGTACGGCACACCGCCGTGCAGGCCCTGGCCGTAGAACGCGACCACGTTCGGGTGGGTCAGCCGGGCCAGCCCCGTCGCCTCCTCGGCGAACCGGTCCGCGTGGAAGGCCGCGGCCTGGCCCCGGCGCGGCTGCGGCGGGTGGATCATCTTGAGCGCGACGGTACGGCCGAGGCGCTCGTCCACCGCCGCGTACACCGTCGTCATGCCACCGCGCGCCACGCTTCCGCGGATGCGGAAGCGCCCGTCGACGAGCGAGCCCAGGAGGGGATCGGCGAGCTGAGCGTCCATGGCAGCGCAGTCTAGGGCAGTCGCGGACGATATGGCTCGCCCGCTGCCGGGACCGCACGCGACCTGCGACAGCTCCGGAACCCCCCGGTCGTCCAGCGGCCGCGCGCCCGATATCGGTTTGCCGATCATCGGCGGCCGACGTATGGTCGACGGCGATGTGAGCCACTGACACCTTCCCGCGCCCGCGACCGAGGCACTGCCCGGCGGGCGGAAGAGTCGATCTTGTCGGTGGTGTTCCATGTCCTATTCCGCCCTGCTTGCCCAAGACCTCGTCCGTACCCTCGGCACGCGCCGGGTGCTCGACGGCGTCAGTCTCACCGCGTCCCCCGGTCACCGGATCGGACTGATCGGTGAGAACGGCGTCGGCAAGTCCACCCTGCTGCGGCTGCTCGCCGGGACCGACGAGCCCGACTCCGGCACCGTCACCCGACCGGACGACCTCGGCTTCCTGCACCAGGAGATGCCGTTCGACGCCGCGGCGACCGTCGCCGACGTGATCGACGACGCCCTGCGCGAGGCCCGGGAGGACCTCGCCGAACTCGACCGGCTCACCGCCGAGCTGGCCGAGGTCGCACCCGACTCCGACGGCTATCCCGCCCTGCTCGCCGCGTACGGCGAGCGGCTGGACCGGGCCCAGGAGCACGAGGCCTGGGACGCCGACCGGCGCGCGGAGATCGTCCTGGCCGGGCTCGGCCTGGGCGGCATCCCGCACGAGCGTTCACTCGGCTCGCTGTCCGGCGGGCAGCGCGGGCGGCTCGCGCTGGCCGCCCTGCTGGCCCGGCGGCCGTCGGCGCTGCTGCTCGACGAGCCGACCAACCACCTCGACGACGCCGCGGCGGCGTTCCTGGAGGAGCAGCTGCGCGGGCTGCCCGGGGTGGTCGTGGTCGCCAGCCACGACCGGGCGTTCCTCGACGCCGTGTGCACCGACCTGATCGACCTCGACCCCGCGGTCGACGGCCCGACCCGCTACGGCGGCGGCTACACCGCGTACCAGGCCGAGAAGCAGGCCGAGCGGGCCCGCTGGCAGCGCCGCTTCGAGCAGGAGCAGGAGGAGCTCGACGACCTGCGCCAGGCCGTGTCGGTCACCGCGCACCAGGTCGCGCCCGGCCGGGCCAAGCGCGACAGCGAGAAGATGGGCTACGGCCACACCACCGGCCGGGTGCAGAACCAGATCTCGCGCCGGGTCCGCAACGCCTCCCGCCGCCTCGACGAGCTGGAACGCGAGCAGGTGCGCCGCCCGCCGGAGCCGCTGCGTTTCCGGGCGACCCGGCTCGCGGGCACGTCGGCCGACGGCACCCTGCTGTCGCTGCGCGACGTACGCGTGCCGGGCCGGCTCGCCCTGGACCGGCTCGACCTGTCGTCCACGGACCGGCTGCTGGTCACCGGAGCCAACGGCGCGGGCAAGTCGACGCTGCTCGCGGTGCTGGCCGGGCGGCTGGACGCCGCGGGCGAGGTGCACCGGCGGCGCGGGCTGACCGTGGGGCTGCTCACCCAGGACAGCGTGTTCGCACGGCCCGACCGCACCGCGCGGGAGACCTACGAGCTGACGCTGGGCACCGCCCGCGCCGAGGCCGTGCCGCTGGGCGAGCTCGGCCTGCTCGCCCCGCGCGACCAGGGCACCCGGGTCGGGGACCTCTCGGTCGGCCAGCGTCGGCGGCTCGCCCTCGCGCTGCTGGTGGCGAACCCGCCGGAGCTGCTGCTGCTCGACGAGCCGACCAACCACCTGTCGCCGCGCCTGGCCGACGAGCTGGAGCAGGCGCTGGGCACCGGACCGGGCGCGATCGTGGTCGCCAGCCACGACCGCTGGCTGCGCTCCCGCTGGCCCGGCCGCGAGCTGCGGCTGTGACGGGTGCGACCAGGTGCCCCCACGACCTTGCGACGCTGACCTAGCCTGCTCCGCACGGGGCAGGCAAGGTCAGGCGTCCCGGCTCGCGACGGGTGACGGGGACGGGAACGCGATGGCCAAGACCGAGGGAGATCTGCTCAAACCGCGCTGGATCGTGGCGTGGTGGCTGGTCCTGCTCGCCGGTTCGGTGTTGGCCGCGATGACGGCGATGACGAAGTTCGGCGATCTGGACAAGCAGCACCGGCTACGGGCGGGCGGAACCGAGGTCATCGCCACCGTCACCGACCACAAAGACGGCAGCGGCCGGTTGGCGGAGCAGATCCGGGTCGCCTACCAGGCCCAGGGGCACTCGTACCAGCAATGGATCAAGGGTGACGCGCGGGTCGGCGAGAACATGTGGCTGTGGCTCGACCCGGCCGACCCGGCCGAGTTCGTCGCGCTCAACGGCAGCACCGACGACTCCCTCGCCTTCTTCAACACCTGGATGGGCATGCCGGGAGGGCTCGGGTTCGCCGCGATCGCCGCCCTCAGTCTGGTGCGCCACCGGCGTGCGTCGCAGGCGGCGCGAACGGCGGCCGAGCGCGGAAAGCGCCGCAAGCGCCGGCAGTGACCGGCTAGGCCGAGGGATCGGCGATGCGGTAGCCGACACCGGGTGTGGTCATGACGACCTGCGGGCTGCCCAGTTTGCGGCGCAGCCGGCCGACGGTGACGGTGACCGTGTTGGTGAACGGGTCGGCGTGCTCGTCCCAGACCCGTTCGAGCAGGTCTTCCGTGCTCAGGAACGCCGGGCTCGCCGACAGCAGGGCCTCCAGCACGGCGAACTCCTTCACCGACAGGTCGAGCGGCCGGCCGTCGCGGGTGGCGGTGCGGCGTACCGGGTCGAGTTCGACACCGGCGGCGCGCAGTGTCCGGGCCCGTGCCGTGGGGCGCCTGCGGGCCAGCGCGCGTACTCGCAGCACCAGCTCCGGGAAGTGGAACGGCTTGCCCAGGTAGTCGTCCGCGCCCAGGGTGAGTCCGCTGACCCGGTCACCGGGCGCGACGGCCGCGGTCAGCATCAGCACCATGGGCCGCTCATCCCGCTCGGTGACCATCTGGCAGAGCGTGTCGCCGTGGATGCCGGGTAGATCACGATCGAGGACCACCACGTCGTACGCGTTGACGTCCAGTTTCGCCGCGGCGGCCAGGCCGTCGTGCGCCAGGTCCACGGCCATGCCCTGATCCCGTAGGCCTTCGGCCACCACCTCGGCGAGCGCCCGTGCGTCCTCGACCACGAGCACCCTCATGCCGCGACCTCTTGCCGCGTGCGGGGCAGCGTCACGGTGGCGCGCAGTCCGCCGGCCGGGCGTGCCCGCAGCTCCAGCCGGCCGCCGTGTGCTTGGGCGACGGCCGCGACGATCGACAGGCCGAGGCCGGAGCCGTCGTCGGAGCCGACGCGGTCCGCGCCGAGGCGCTGGAACGGCGAGGCGAGCCGGTCGACCTGCGACTGTTCCAGCACCGGTCCGCCGGACTCCACGACCAGGGCGACCGTGCCGTCGGTGGCGGTGACCGCGACCCGCAGCCAGCCGCCGTCCACGTTGTGCAGCACCGCGTTGTCGACGAGGTTCTGTGTCAAACGGGCCAGCAGCGTGGCATTGCCCTCGGTCCAGGCGCGCGGCGTGACGTCGGCGGTGTCGGCGGTCAGGCCCGCGGCCCGGATGTCGGCGGCGCGGGCGGCCAGCGCCGCGACGGCCAGGTCACCGAGCGCCACCGGGGCCTGGTCGCCGAGCGCGCCGTGCTGCGCGCGGGCCAGCACGAGCAAGCCGTCGAGCAGCCGGTCCACCCGGTCGAGTTCGGTGCGTACGCGCCCGGCGAGCGCGGCGGTCTGCACGGGCAGCGGCCCCGGCTTGGCCTCGGCGACGTCCAGCGCGGCGCGCATGGTGGCCAGCGGGGTGCGCAGCTCGTGCGAGGCGTTCGCGACGTAGCGGCGCTGCGCGGCGAACGACGCCTCCAGCCTGGCCAGCAGCCCGTCGATGGTGTCGGCGAGGTCTTTGACCTCGTCCTCGGGCCCGGCCACGGCTAGCCGCTCGTGCAGGTTCTCGGCGGAGATCCGGCGGGTCGCCGCGGTGACCGTGCGCAGCGGGCGTAGCACCCGGCCCGAGATCAGCCTGCCCAGCAGGAGTGACACCAGACCCATCACCACCAGCGCGATCAGCGAGCCGACCAGCAGCCGCCGGGACTGCAGCGCCTCGGCCTCCGCCAGCCGGGCCTGCAGGTCATGGATCTGCTGCCGAGCCGCGGCGAGGTCGGGCTGGTTCTGCGGGAGCTGCCCGGGGGCGATCTGGGTGCTCTTGCCGGCGGCCAGCAGGTTGGTGAGCAGCAGCAGCCCGAACCCGGACGCCAGGAACACCGACGCGTAGAGCAGCGTGAACCGCCACCCCACCGTCCTGCCCGGCCATCTCATAAGCGCCTCCCGCCGTCGTGCCGGTGACCAGCATGCCCCGGCCGGCCTAACGGCGGCATGACAGCGTCGCTTCGGCCCGTGTTACCGCGCGCTCCGTAGAACATCGGCCATGAGTACCCCCGACGAAAGCACCACTCCCAGCCTGGCGGCGCTGGTCCAGGCCGAATGGTCCGCGTTCCGGTCCCGCGGCCGGATGGCCGCCCTGCTCGTGGCGGCGCTGGCCGTCATCGCCCTGGCCGTGCTGCCCGCGATCGGCAGCCACGGCTCGTGCAGCCAAGGCCCGGTCGAGGTGCCCTGCCCGACCGACCCGCTGACTCCCGACGGCCGGCCCGTATCCGACCTGTTCTTCTTCGCGCACCGGCCGCTGACCGGCGACGGCAGCCTCACGGTGCGGCTGACCTCGCTGACCGGAACCATCACCTATCCCCCGCCGGACCACGACGAGATCGTCGCCGGGGTGGTGCCGTGGGCGAAGACCGGGATCATCATCAAGGACGGCCTCGGGCAGGGCTCCTCCTACGCCGCGCTGATGATGACCGGCTCGCACGGCGTACGGATGCAGCACGACTACACCCACGACACGGCCGGCCGGCCCGGCGGGGTGTCCCCGCAGTCGCCGCGCTGGCTGCGGCTGACCCGCACGGGCGACACGATCACCGGCGAGGAGTCGGCCGACGGTGTCTCGTGGACACCGGTCGGCACCGCCCGGCTCGCGGGGCTGCCCGCCACCGTCCGGATCGGCCTGTTCGCCACCTCGCCGGGCGACCTGACCCTCGCGCCGGTCGGCCTCGGCGGCAGCGTCGGCCAGGTGCGGTTCACCCAGGCCGTCGGCTCGTTCGACAGCGTCACCACGACCGGCGGGGTGGCGGCCGGTCCGTGGAGCGCCGACACCGTCGGCGAACTCGGCCACACCGACTGGGAGAAGTTCCACCGCGCGCCCGGCCTGATCTCCGACGGCGGCACGCTCACCGTGACCGGGTCCGGCGACATCGGCCCGGTCGGCACCGAGGGCGGCCGTACGCCCAAGGACACCCTCGTCGGCCTGTTCGTCGCGGTGCTCGTCCTGATCGTGACCGCGGCCCGGTACGCCGTGGCCGGTGGCTCCACCGGGGCCGCGCCCGGCGGGCGGCGGCTCGCGGCCGGGGCGCTGGTGCTCGGCGGGGCCGTGTTCGCGAGCGGGCTCGCCGCCGTGGCGGTGGCCGTGCCGCTCGGCACGAAGCTGCTGCGCGACGGCGGCCTCACGGTCGTGTCGGCCGGGCCGCTGACCGAACTGCGCGTCATCGTCGGGACCGCGGTGCTGCTCGCGCTCGTCGCGGTGCTCGCGCTGGCGCTCGGCGTGCTGCTGCGGCGGGCCTGGCTCGCGGTGACCGTGCTGCTGGCCGGGCTCGTGCTGCCGTACCTGCTGGTGGTCGTGCCGCTGCTGCCCGACGCCGTCGCGGACTGGCTGCTGCGGCTCACCCCGGCCGCCGGGTTCGCGGTGCTGCAGACACTGACGGCATACCCCCAGGTCACTATGCACTACGCGCCGCACGCCGGGTACTTCCCGCTGCCGTGGTGGGCCGGGCTCGCGGTGACGGGCGCGTTCGTTGCGCTCACGCTCGGCCTCGCACTGCGGCGAGCCCCGGAAAGGCCGGACGCGTCGCTGGTCGACTGGCGGTGACCCTGACCGCAGGATGGGAAGGGCACCTTCTACAACGTATGGCGATGTGAAGGTGCCCTTCCTTTCGACGGGCGGGGGGTCAGGGCTTGTGGGTGGGGACGTCGCGTAGGAACAGGATGCCGTCGCTGTCGGCGACGTGGGCCGGGTCGCGCGGGAAGTAGCCGTGGTCGTCGGTGTTGTCGGCACGCCGCACCGGTTCCGTTCCGGCAGCTCGCAGCGTCGCCGACAGGCGGCGGCCGTCGAGCAGGCAGCGGTCGTCCGGGAGTGCGGCCAGGACACCCTCCAGCGTGTCCGCCGCCGGTGCCCCCAGGCCGCGGTGCTGTATCGCGCCGACGGCCGTGGCCACGAAGGCGTAGCGGTCACCGAGTTCGGCGGCCGCGATCGCACCCGCGGTCCACCAGATCAGCGCCTGGTCGAGGTAGTCGGCTTGCCAGTGGCCCTCCTCGCGCTGCAGGTGCGCGTTGTGTGCGAACACCAGCGTCGGCCCCCGGTCGGCCTCCCGCGCCTCGATCGCGAGCAGGTTCTCGGCCATCATCGTGTCGCGCGTGATCATGAGCCGGGCGTACCGCGCCGGGGAGGGCGCGGCCATGACCGCGTGATACCGCAGCAGTCCCGCGGCCGCGCTTGCGTGCAGCCGCGCCCGCCACCGGTCCGCCTCCGGTGCGGCGGCGAGCAGCCGCGGCGCCTGCGCCGACAGCAGCGCCCGCAGGTCGTCGGCCAGCAGCCGGAGCCGCACCGCCTCCGGCGACGAGCCGACCGACCGCGACGGGTCCATCGCCGCCGCCTCGTCGGTCCACCGTCCGTCCGCACCGGCGAGCTCCTCGATCAGGGCGGCGTCGTCCGGGAGCTGCCCCGGGTCGCCCCAGGCCGCCAGGTGGTCGCGGACCTCGATGAGGGCCTGACGCGGGCTCGCGGCGTACATCATCTCGGTCGGGGCGTCGAAGCCGTAGAACCGCAGCCGGTCCGTTTCCGGGCGGCCCTGGTTGTACTCGCGCATCCAGGCGACCAGTTCCCGGTTGCCCGCGAACGCGCCCCAGCCGTGGCTGACGCCGCGGGCCATCACGTCGTCGAGCGAGCCGGGGCCGCCCGCGACGTACGCGTCCACGAGGAGCCCGCCCAGGCAGTCGCTCTCCAGCGCGACCGACCGGTAGCCCTCGTGCTCCACGAGGTGGCGCAGCAGCCGGTTGCGTACCCGCAGGAACAGGTCCTCGCCGTGCAGGGGTTCGCCGAGGCCGAGCAGCCGCGGCCGCCGCGGCAGCGTGTCGAGCAGCCGGGTCACGGCAGGCCCGGCGTCGTCGGTGAACGCCCAGCCGGCGTCGGACAGGGCGGAATGGACGGTCATCAGGTGTGATCCTCTCGCCGGTTCGTTCTACGCCTTCAACCGTATCGTTGAACCGACGGTGTAAACTTTCTCGCTGAACTGCACCTGTAAAGGCTTGAAACCCTCAAACGACGGGTCACCCTCATGAGCGAACCGCGCCTACGGCCCGTCGACCTCGCCCGGGGACAGGGCCTGTCCACCCAGGCGATCCGCAACTACGAGGAGGCGGGCATCCTCCCGCCCGCCGACCGCACCCCGTCCGGCTACCGCGTCTACACCGGACTGCACGTGCACGCGCTGCGCGCGTTCGCGGCCCTGGCCCCGGCACACGGCCACCAGACCGCGACGGCGATCATGCGGGCGGTCAACGAGGGCGCCGTCGAGGACGCGCTCGCCGTCATCGACGACAGCCACCTGCAGCTGCGCACGGACCGGCGCACCCTCACCGCCGTCGAGCAGGCCCTACGCGACCTGGCCGACGCCGAGCCCGCGGTGACCCGGTCTGCAGGCACGTTCGTCGGGCCGCTCGCCCGACAGCTCGGCGTCAAACCCGCCACGCTGCGCAAATGGGAACGCGCGGGGGTGGTCCGCCCGCCGCGCGACCCGGCGACCGGCTACCGCGTCTACACTCCGGCCGACGTACGCGACGCCCGGCTGGCGCACCAGCTCCGGCGCGGCGGCTACCTGCTCGAACACATCGCCACCCTGCTGGACCAGGTACGGGCGGCCGGCGGGGTCGAGCCATTGGAGGCGATGCTGGAGGACTGGCGCGACCGGCTCGCCTGGCGCGGCCGCGCGATGTTGTCCGGCGCCGCCGCATTGGACGCCTACCTGCAGGAACGCGCCGAGACCAGCCCGGCACCCGGACGTCAGGCCGGCATGAGGATCAGCCACGCGAAGCCGAGCACGCCGCGGTAGCCGCCGAGATACTCCTCGCGCCGCCGGTCGGCGAAGGCGCGCGCCTGCGGCGTGCCGACCCGCTCGATCCCGGCCCGCCAGTCGGACTCGAAGTCGTCCCACTCGGCGAGCGTCGACTCGGCGACGTGCAGCGGCCGGAATCCGGCGTCCACCGCCAGCCGGGCGAGCCCGGCCAGATCGGGCAGGTCACCGAACGCCTCGCGGACCTGGTCGGTGGGCGCGGTCCGGTAGAAGCCCTCGCCGAACAGCAGCCGCCCGTCGGCTGCGGTGAGCTTGTGCAGCGCGGCGAGCGCGGGGGCGGTCCCGTCCCAGATGTGGCTGCCGCCGACGTTGACGACGACGTCGGCGGGCCGCGTCCAGGTGGTCGCGTCAGCGGTGTGGAAGGTGACCTGGTCGAGGCCGGTGGTCGCCGCGCGGGCCCGTTCGGCGATCGCGGGGTCGTACTCCACCCCGTCGCCCGCGACGCCGTGCGCGCGGCACAGCCGGCGGAGCAGCTCGCCACTGCCGCAGCCCAGGTCCAGCACACGCCGGTCCGCATCCGGCGGGGCCAGCCGCCGGACGAGGTCCGCCACCCGCTCCTCGCTCAGCGGCGCGTTGTAGACGAGGTTGGCGGCGGCCGCGGCGAACAACGGCTTGAGATCCTGATCGGTCACGCGCCCACCGTAACGGCCCGTCACGGCGAGGCTGACACAGGTCAGCTTCCGTCGGCGTGCCACCCCTGACAGGAAGCCCATCAGCACATCGAGCATGTCGTGGTCTCGGTTCCCCAGGGTGCGCGGTCGGATCGCCGTAAGGAAGTCCACCGTTGACGGCGGATCGTCACAGGCGGTGTCCCGAAGGGCAGCGAGCCCACCCACGTGGGCAGCGGCGCGGACGGCGTGAACTGCTTCTACAGCGCGAGCGACATCAGCTGGCAGTGACGTGACGGCCGCTGCCGGGACATGTTGTCCCGGCAGCGGCCGTCACTACGGATCGACCGGGCCCCGACTCGCACAGTTGCGCGGCGACCAGGATGGACACGTCCAGTGTCAGCTGCCCGTCATCGCATCGATGGTATCGACCTGATGCCGCCGGCGCGTCAGCGATTCACGTCGGTGGCGGCCAGCGGTGCGACGATCGCGCCCTCGCCCGGCATCCCGGTCTGTCTGATCAGGAACTGCGTGGAGCCGCGGACCCGTTCGCGGAAGTGCCGGAAGGTCATCGGCACGCCACGGGCGACGGACAGGTCGGCGCTGTCCATGACCTGCAGGTGAACGTGCGGCTGGGTCGAGTTGCCGGAGTTGCCGCAGTCGGCGAGCTGCTGGCCCGCCGTCACCAAGGCGCCCGCGGCCACCCGCAGGGATCCCGCCCGCAGGTGCACCAGCGCCGCGAAGGCGCCGCTCTCGCGCAACTCGATGACCACGTGGTTGCCGGCGATCGCCGTCACCCCCTGCCGGAGCCGTCCCGCCTGGCCGAGCATGTACGGCACCAGGGCCAGTTGCGAACGCCGCCCGGCGTGGTCGGGTTCGCCGTCGTGCGCCGCCACGACGACACCGTCGGCGGGCGCCAGGATCGGGCGGCCGAAACCGAAGTAGCGGTCGGGCCGTTCGGTGGCGAGCACGGTGCGCCAGTCGCGGTGGCCCGCGCTGCGGCCGCGCTCGTCCACCCCGACGAAGTCGATCGCGTACCGCGAGCCCATCAGGTCGGTGCCGTGGCTGGGCACCCGGCGCGCCGGGCTGTTCCTGGCCAGCCACAGCTCGGTGAACGGCAGCGCGAGGACGACCTCCCGCCCCGACTGCCCTGATGAGGGCGCACCCGCAGCCACGTCCGCCAGCGTAGGCGCACCGTGCCAGTCTGGTCGGCAGCCGTCAGCGACGCACCCGGCGCGACCCGAGCACGCCGACGGCGGCGAGCAGCAGGCACAGCCATGCGAACCAGTCCCCGAACCGGGCATACGGCGTGGCGCCCGACCCGGCCCGCACCGTCACCGTGGTGGCGGTGACCGCCGTTCCGGTGACCGTGTCGGCGGCGAGGCGACCACGGGAGTCGGCGGCGACCAGGCGGCCGCGCCCGGCGGACCGGACGACGGTCATACCGTTCTCCACCCCGCGTGCCACCGCGATCCTGCTGTGCAGTCGGCCGTCCCGGTCGAAGTCGAGCGCGGGAACCAGCAGCACGGTCGTGTCCTGCCTGCTGTAACCCCGCGCCGGCTGCGGATGGTCGAGGTCCTTGCAGATCGCCAGACCCGTGCGCGAGCCGGGCAGCCAGACGAGCCGCTCCCCGGGCGTGATGTGGTTCTCCCATCCAGTGACCAGGTGCTGCTTGTCATACCGCACCGCGACCGTGCTGCCGTACGCCATCGCGATGTTGTGCACGCCGGCCGGGTCCCTGAGGGTGAGCCCGACGACGATCGTGATCCGGTAGGCCGCGGCCACGTCGCCGATCCTGCGACCGAGGTCGGCCAGCTCCGGTTCGGTCACCTTGAACACCTTCTCCGGCAGCACCAGCACGGTGGCGCCGGCGGCGCCGGCCTCGGCCGCCCGGTCCAGATAGTCCTTCAAGACCTGCTGGGCCTCGGCGGACGCGATCGGCAACGAGTCCTCGGACTGCCGCACGTCGGCGAGCGCGACCGTCGTGCTCGGACCGTCCGGCGCACCCGCCAGGCGCAGCACGCCGTATCCCGTGACGCCGACGATCAGGACGGCCGCCGTCGACAGCAGCCGGAGCCACGCCGTGCGTTCCGCCGCCACCGCGGCCGCGATCGCGGGCAGCGACATCAGCAGGAAGCCGACGCCCCAGATCCCGGTCACCGAAACCACCTGGATCACCGGCAGCACCTCGGCCTGGGTGTAGCCGATGGCGGAGAACGAGCCGCCGGGCGAGAACAGCGACATCAGGTACTCGGCACCGGCCCACGCGGCCGGTGTGGCGAGCGCGGCCGACACCGGACTGCCCCGGCGCAGCAGCAGGCGGTACAGGGCGACGGCTCCGGTGAAGGCAAGCGCCTGCAGCACCAGGAACCCGGCCACCACGACGACCGGAACCTCCAGGGTCACCGTGTAATAGGTCCACATGTTCAGGCTTCCGAGCGCCCAGGCCAGGAACGCGGCCGTGCACGCGGCCCGCCCGGACACCCGGCCCGCCACCGCGAACACCGGCAGCGGGGCCAGCCAGGTCAGCCACGGCACGGGTTCGAGTCCGGTGCCGAACCACACCAGTGCCGCCGAGACGGCGACGGCGAGCGTCACCAGCCCGCTTTCCCTGCCCCGGGCCGCCTGCTCCGGAGCCTGCGTGCACTCGGGCGCGATCTCAAGCTCGGTTGCCATCCAGCACCTTCCCGACGAGTTGGTGTACCAGTGCGCGGAAGTCCGGCTCCGGCAGGTCGATCCGGCCGCCGCGGAACAGCTGGACCAGGCCGTGGATGAGCGCGGCGACGGTCAGGGCCAGCGGCCACACGTCCTGGTCGCGCAGTGCGCCCTGGCGGATGCCGCCGGTCAGCGCGTCGGCGACGAGGTTCATCGAGGGCGAGCCGCCCGCGCGGAAGTCGTCGGGCCAGCGCCGGGCGCCCTCGCGCGGGTCGGTGAACACGAAGTCGTACAGGTGCGGCTGGCCGAGCGCGAAGTCGAGGTGGTCGTCCAGCAGCTCGGTCACGCGCTTGTCGAAGTCGGCCGCCGCGGGCCGGGCGGCCCAGCGTTCGGCGATCTCGGCGAAGCTGGCGTCGGCGATGGTCGCCAGCAGCGCCTCGCGGTTGGCGAAGTGCCGGTAGATGGTCATCGGGGTGACGCCGGCCGCCGTCGCCACCCGCCGCATGCTCACCGCCGCAGCGCCTTCCGCGAGCAGGATCTCGCGTGCGATCTCCACCAGCCGTGCCGCCGTCGCGCTCATGTCTACACCGTAGACTTAGGTCTCCGGTGTAGACAAGACCTTCCCGCAGGGGATGTCCGCGGCCGAGGGCGCGCTGCTACGGTGCCGTCCGTGCAGAACGAAGAACTGACGCGGACCGCTGCCGACCACGCGCGCAGGGCGGTGGCCCGGGGCAGTTTCCCGTGTGCGGCGATCGTCGACGACATCGTGGAGTGCCTCGACGGCGAGGCCGAACCCGACGATCTGCGGACGCTGGCCTGGCGGCTCGTCGGGCCGGCGTTCGCCGCGCACCTCGACGCGCAGCGGAACTGGCCCGCGCGCACCGACAGCGACCGGCTCACCGACGCGTTCCGGGCGCTCGACGCGGCCGGGATCGTGGCCCGTGAGGACTTCACCTGCTGCCAGAACTGCGGCGCGACCGAGATCGGCGACCAGGTGCACGACACCATGCCGGCCCGCGGTTACGTCTTCTACCACCAGCAGGATGCCGAGCGCTGCGCCGAGGGCGGCGGGCTGTACCTGGCTTACGGGCCGATCGGGCAGCCCGCCACCGCGGAGATCGGCGAGGAGATCGTCGCCGCGCTGCGCGCCGAAGGCCTGCGGGTCGACTGGAGCGGGTCACCCGGCCAGCGCATCCACGTACGCGTGGACTGGGCGCGCCGCCGTCATGGCCGGATGGCCGCGTACGCCCCGTACGACCCGGCCGAACCGGAACTCGGGGTGCATGCCGCCAAGGGCCGACGGCTCGCGCCGCGGATGACCGCCACCGCGCTGGCCATGCTGGAACTGCCCTGGCTGCCCAAGGGCGTGGCGGTGCGGGTCGAGGGCGGCGGCGCCCCCGTCGAACTGCGCCGCGAGGGCTCCCGCCTGTTCAGCGACGACGGCCGCAGCGTGGGCCGCTTCGACGGGCTGCGGCTGCTGACCGGCGACGACGACCCGCAGGCGCCGGACGAGCCAGGACTGCTCGAGGTGACGTACGAGAGCCAACCGGACGGCGGGAGCGCGTTCCCCAGCGTGCCCATGATGCTGCCCGAGGTGCTGGACGTGCTGCGCCGCCTGCCGACGCGGACGAACTCCTGGCTGTGCGCGGTGAGCGCCTCGGACGCCGTGGTCCAGATGCGCTGGGAGCAGGACGGCCTGTGGCTGGAGACCCCGCACCCGGAGGACGCCACGTCGACCGGCAAGTACGCGACCCTCGACGAGGCGGTGCGGATGCTGACCGTCCTGGCCGCCGAGGACCGGTCCGCGATGCCCGAACTCGAAGGCGCGGCCCGGCGGCCCTGGTGATGCCATGACGACGCGCCCGCCCACCCCCGTGGCGGGCGGACACGTCGTCGCGACGGGCTCGGCGTGTTGGGAAGGGCACCTTCCACAACGCATAGCGATGTGCCGAGCTGCTGCTCGTCTCGCTGACGCGAGCCGACGATGCCCTTCGTTTCAGGCGGTGGCGGGGATCGTCCAGCCGTCGGCGAAGGTCGTGCCGGTGACCGGCCGGGCGGAGATGACGCAACGCTGTTCGTCGGGCCAGAACCAGCCGGCCGAGCGGGCGAGCGTTTGCCAGCCGTCGAGTTCGGCGTCCAGCGCGGTGCCGTAGACGGCCAGGCCGAGCCGTCGCCACACCTCGTAGTAGGCGATCCAGTGCGCCTCCTGCTGGCCGTACCAGCAGACGGGGCTCGGGCCGCCCAGCAGTCGCTTGCCGGGCAGGTAGATGCCGTGGGCGAGTGAGGTGTAGAGGGCTTCGCGCACGTGGCGGCGCACGATGTCGACGAACGGGACGCCGTACGCCAGAGCCGCTTCCGCCGTCTGGTTCGGCCACGGTTGACCCTTGTCCCGCTTGGGTGGTTTGGGGTCGAACAGTGGCGGGGCGATCCGGTCGTCCATGGCCCCGCGCAGCCTGGACAGGGAGGCGGCCAGGTCACTGGCCAGCGGGGCACGTCGGCCCGGCGGCGGATCGGTGGCCCACAGGTAGAGGTCCTGCAGCGTCGGCAGGTGCCGGACCAGCGGCTGAGCCTCGTGGGGAGAGCGGACCCAGACGAACTCGGGTCGGGGGCGGCCGACTCGGCGATACAGCTCGGTGAGGGCCTGTTCGGCGAGGGCCTGTTCGGTCGGTCCGACGGCCGTGCCGTGGCCGTGCCATTCGTCGCGGACGGCGGCTGCCTGCTGCCAGGAGGCGGCACGTTCGTGCCGCGGGGCGGTCATACCGCGAGGGCGCGCACGCCCTTTCGTACACAGGAGATCATGGCGCTCATGATCGCATCTCAGGACCGGCGTCGCAACAGGATATGAGCGGCGGGCCGCCGGGCATGCCGACGACCCGCCGCTTCCTGCGTTACGGCATGGTCCACTTCTGGTTGGCCGCGCCCGCGATGCACTGCCACAGGTGCACGACGGTGCTGTCGGCGGAGTTGTTGCCCAACACGTCCAGGCACTTGCCCGACTGCGGGTTGCGCAGGGTCTGGTCGGAGGACTGGTAGGTCCAGTTCTGCGCGCCGGAGCCGTTGCACGTCCACAGCTGGATCTTCGTGCCGTTGGCGCTGCCGCCGCCCGAGATGTCCAGGCACTTGCCCAGCGCGCGCAGGGTCTGCCCGTTCTGGGTCCAGGTCTGCGCCGTGGAGCCGTTGCAGGTGTAGATCTGGATCTGCGTGCCGTCGGCGGTGCCGCTGCTGCGCACGTCGAGGCACTTGCCGGCCAGGCCCTTGATCGGCCCGGTGCCCGGCGTCGCGGTCTTCACGAAGGTGAAGTCGTCGACGTCGAACAGGCCGGTCCCGGTCCCGGTGAACGTGAGGTACACGTTCTGGTTGCCCGACGGCACCCCGGTCAGCGTGGTCTGCACGTTGGCGAACGTGGACCAGCCGCCCGTGTTGGGGACCGCCACCGTGCCCAGGATCGGCCCGGTGGTGGACCCGGTGCGCACCTGGATGCCGCCGCCCGCGCCGCCGGACACGACCCGCGCCCGGAAGGCGGTCGCGCCGCCGACGTTGACGCCGTTGTACGCCGCCCAGTCGCCCGGCTCGATGTAGCCCAGCGTCTGGCCGTTGTTCGCGCCCGCCTTGGTGAACGCCTGCACGCCGCTCTGGCTGCTGAACGACTCGGCCTGCACGGTCACGTCGCCGACCGGCGGGGTGCCCAGCTCCTTGATGCGGATGTTGCGGAACTGGGCGGTGTCGGCCGCGCCGTGGTTCTGGATGCCGATGTGGCCGGCCAGGTCACGGGCGGCGTTGGTGTTGGTGAAGTCGTTGATCAGCACGCCGTTGAGGTAGATCCGCAGGCGCTGGCCCTCGACGAGCAGCTCGTAGGTGTTCCACTCGCCGGCGGCGTTGAGTGCCGCGTCGCGGGCGGCGATGTTGGCCGACTGGAAGGTGTACACCGCGCCGGTGGTGCGGTCGGCCGCGTCGGTGGCGTCGATCTGGATCTCGTAGCCGTTGTCGACGGCCGACCACGGGTCGGTCGACGGCGGGAAGCCGATGAAGATGCCCGAGTTCGAGTCGCCGGTCAGCTTCCAGTCCAGCTTCAGCGAGTACGAGGTGTACTGCTTGGCGCTGTACCAGTACAGGCCCATGCCGCCGACCGTGGTCAGCGTGGCGTCGGAGTTGGTGAGGCTGCCCGGCCCGGCCTGCGACCAGCCCGTGGTCGAGCCGTTGAAGATCGGCGTGTAGCCGGTCTCGGGGCGGCAGTCGGCCTTGCTGCGCCCTGCCGCGTAACGGATGCCGCCGAGCAGGTGGTTGCGGAAGTTGGTCTCGCTGTAGGAGGCCTGGGTGTGGCCGCCGCCAGTGTAGAAGGAGCGGCCGCCGTCGTACGCCTTGCACCAGGCGTGCGGGTGGTCGGCGCCCATGCCGCCGCCGCTGTACGACGACTCGTCGAGCGTCGCCAGCACGTGCGCGGTGCTGCGGGCGTTGGTCTGGTAGTTGTACCACTCGTCGGTGCGGGTCCAGGTCTGCGGCAGGTGCGCGGTCGCGGCGTGACCGCGGTCCTCAACCTTGACGTTGGCCTGCTGGATCGCCGGGTGCGAGGCGAACCACGCGCCGACCAGGCTGCCGTACCAGGACCAGGAGTACTCGGTGTCGGCGGCGGCGTGCACACCGACGTAGCCCTTGCCGGAGCGGATGTAGTTCTCGAACGCGGTCTGCTGCGTCGCGTCGAGCACGTCACCGGTGGTGTTGAGGAAGACGACCGCCTCGTACTGGGCCAGGTTGCTCGCGTTGAACTGGGCCGCGTCCTCGGTGGCGGTGACGGTGAAGTTGTTGGCCGCGCCCAGGTCCCGGATGGCCTGGGTGCCCACGGCGATGGAGTCGTGCCGGAAACCGGCGGTCTTGGAGAAGACCAGCACGTCGTACGGGGCGTCGGCGGCGGCCGCCGGGCAGGCGGTCATGGCCACGACGGTCAGCGCGGCGGCTGCCGCACCGAGCACGGGTCGAAGGATACGCACGATGTTGCTCCTTTCTCGGACGGGAGCGGTCCGGGCGGAACGGGGCTGCCCCGCCCGGACCGGGTCGATCAGGGCAGGGTCCACTTCTGGTTGGCCGCGTTGGTGCCGCAGGTCCACAGGTGGACGATGGTGCTGTCGGCGGAGTTGCTGCCCGACACGTCGAGGCACTTGCCCGACTGCGGGTTGCGCAGCGTCTGGTCCGACGTCTGGTAGGCCCAGTTCTGCGCGCCGGAGCCGTTGCAGGTGTACAGCTGGATCTTGGTGCCGTCGGCGCTGGCGCCGCCGGCGATGTCCAGGCACTTGCCGAATGCCCGCAGGGTCTGGCCGTTACGCGTCCAGGTCTGCGAGCCGGTGCCGTTGCAGGTGTAGATCTGGATCTGCGTGCCGTCGGCCGTCGCGCCGCTGCGCACGTCCAGGCACTTGCCCGCCAGCCCCGTGATCGGGCCGACGCCCGCCGCGGTGGTGAAGGTGAACGAGTCCAGGTCGTACAGCGCCCCGGTGCCGCCGCTGAAGGTCAGGTACAGCGGGGTCGTGGTGTTCGGCGGGTTGGTGATGGTGCCGGTCACCGTCGTGAACGTCTCCCAGCCGCCGGTCACCGGGACGGTGGCCGAGCCGAGCACGGTGCCGGTGGCCGACCCGGCGCGGATCTGCAGCGTGCCGCCCACGCCACCCGAGGACACCCGGGCGGTGAAGCCGGTCGCGTTGCTCAGCCGGTACGGCGTGAACGAGATCCAGTCCCCGTTGTGGATGTCACCGACGGTCTTGCCGCCCTCGGCGGTCGTCTTCGTGAACGTGTTGATGCCCGACGAGGTGCCGAAGTGCTCGGCCTGGCGGTGCCGCGGCTGCAGCGTGTGCTGCGTGTGCGTGGTCAGGCCCTGGTTGTCGGTGTACTCCGCGTCGAAGATCGCGAAGATGTTCGCCGCGTCGTCGTGCTCCCCGTCGACCGGGATGGTGATGGTGCCCGAGCAGCCGTTCTTCGAGGTGATCTGGTGGCCGTGCTGGTCGTGGCCGAGCACGTAGGTCAGCTTCACCCGGCTGCAGTCGATCGTGCCGTCACCGGCGTCGGTTACCGTCAGCGAGTAGCTGACCGTGTCGCCGAATGCGAACAGCTGGCCGTTGCCGGGGCTGTTGATGGTCACCGCGGGCGGGGTGTTGCCGACCGTGATGACGACCGAGTCGCTGCCGGTGGCGCCCTGCGGGTCGCGCACCGTCAGGGTCGCGGTGTACGTCCCGTTGGCGCTGTAGGTCTTGCTCGGGTTGGCGGCCGTCGAGGTGGTGCCGTCGCCGAACGCCCACGAGTAGGTCAGCGCGCCGCCCTCCGGGTCCGACGAGCCGGCCGACGAGAACGCCACGGTCAGCGGGGCCGCCCCGGCGGTCGGGGTGCCGTTGGCGTTGGCGATCGGGGCCCGGTTGCCGGTGCCGATGTACTCGAAGCGGTACAGCGCCGAGTTCGCGTCGCCGTTGAAGTAGCCGGTGCCGTAGTCGAGCACGTACAGCGCGCCGTCGGGGCCGAACGCCGAGTCCATGACCTGCTTGCCGGTCCACGGGAACGCGTCGATGGTGCCGCGCGAGCCGTCGGCGTTGACGTGGATCGGCTTGATCCAGCCGCGGCCGAACTCGGTCGCGAAGAACAGCCCGTCCATGTCCTGCGGGAACTTCACCGTCGAGGTCGACGAGGCGTTGTACCGGTAGACCGGGCCGCCCATCGGCGACTCGGAGCCGCCGCCGAACTCGGTCGGCGTGCCGCTGTCCCCGCCGTACTTGATCCAGGCCGGGCGGGCGGCGGGCAGCATCGACAGGCCCGTGTTGCGGAACGAGTTGTTGGTCGGGCCGCCGGTGCAGTTGTACTTCGGCCCGGTGGACGCGGTCGCGAAGTTCCACTCGTTGTAGACCTCGGTGCTGGTGTTCGCGCCGGTGCAGTACGGCCAGCCGTAGTTGCCCGCCGAGGTGATCCGGTTGAACTCGACCTGGCCGCTGGGGCCCCGGTTGGCGTTGGTGGTGCCCGCGTCCGGCCCGTAGTCGCCGACGTACACGACGCCGGTGGCCTTGTCGACGCTCATCCGGAACGGGTTGCGGAAGCCCATCGCGTAGATCTCGGCGCGGGTCTGCGCCGTGCCGGGCGCGAACAGGTTGCCCGACGGGATCGAGTACGACCCGTTCGCGTTGACCTTGATGCGCAGGATCTTGCCGCGCAGGTCGTTGGTGTTGCCCGCGGAGCGCTGCGCGTCGTAGGCGGGGTTGCGGTCGGTGCGCTCGTCGAGCGGCGAGTAGCCGTCCGAGGAGAACGGGTTCGAGTCGTCGCCGGTGGACAGGTAGAGGTTGCCCGCGGCGTCGAAGTCGATGTCACCGCCGACGTGGCAGCACAGGCCCCGGTCGGCGGGCACGTCCAGCACGTTGACCTGGCTGCCCATGTTCACCGTGAAGTCGGCGTTGAGGGTGAACCGGGCCAGCCGGTTGACGCCCTGCCACTGGGTCCAGTTCGTGCCGGTCGCGGGCGCATCTCCGGTCGGCGTGGACAGCGGTGGGGCGAAGTAAAGGTAGATGTAGCGGTTCGTGGCGAAGCCCGGGTCGACGCCGACGCCCTGCAGGCCCTCCTCGTCGTGCTGGTACACGGGGATGGTGCCGATCACGGACGTGGTCCCGGCGGCGTTGGTGCGGCGCAGGGTGCCGTTGCGGGCGGTGTGCAGCACGGACAGGTCCGGCAGCACGGCCAGCGACATCGGCTCGCCCATCTCGGCGACGCCGCGGGCCATCTCGATCTGCTGGAACTTGCTCGGGTCGATGGTGTGCGCGGCCGCGGGGGCGGTCGTGGTGGCGACGGCCGTCAGGGCCGACCCGGTCGCCAACAGCGCGGCTGCGACCGCACGCCATAGTCTGATGTATCTACGTGGATGTCTAATGGACATAGCCGTCCAACCCTTCCTGACCAGGGGTACGCCAGGCAGGGCGCGCGCCGTCGCGCCTGTTGGCGGGGTGGGTTTGGGGGTAACCGCGCCGCCGGTTACTTCGATGAAACATTGTGGAGCTGTGACGGACACACTAGGGACTTTTCATCGAGGTGTCCATACTTTCGGATGCGTCAACTAAAAGTTACGACACCACGATCGAAAGTGGAGTGACTGTGCAGGTCACGGGCTACCGGTTTCAGCGCCCGGCGACCGCGGGTATCAGACGCCATGAACCGCAACCTGATCCGGGCGCTGCTGTACGCCTGGGAACGGCCCGAGTTCCGCGCCGGCCTACAGCACCTGATCGACCTCGACCAGGTGACCGCGCTGCTGGCCGCACTGTCCACCGAGGACCGTGACCACGAGCAGGAACGCCGCGCCATGGACCTGCTGCGCTCCGCACTGGACTCCCCCGAGATCCGCCGGGCGGTCCTGCTGCTCGTGGAGTCTGACGACATCCGCCTCCAGCTGTCCGCCGCGATCGCGGAGGGCCTGCCCGACCGCCCCGCCCTCGCCGTCGCGATCGCCTCAGCCCTCAACGACCCCCGCGTCCGTGCCCAGCTCCACGACGCCCTGGACACCCCCCAGGTACGCGACCTGCTCCTGCAAGCCGCCGAGGAAGGCGCCCGGCACCGCCGCTGGTCCCTGGCCCGCCGACTGCTCGCCCTGCTCGCCCGTCACGGCACGGCCCGCCGCCTCGCGTGGTCCCTCCACCGGCACGGCTTCCTGCGCGCCCTGCGCGAATGAAAGGAAGGGCACCTTCACAACGCTCCGCGTTGTAGAAGGTGCCCTTCCTAACACTCACCATGCTCCGCCGCAGGTCAGGCCGCGCTGCCGACCGGCTGGTCGAACTGGGTGCGGTAGAGCTCGGCGTAGCGGCCGTCGCGGGCCAGCAGGTCCGGATGTGTGCCGCGCTCGACCACCCGGCCGGCCTCGATCACCAGGATCTGGTCGGCCTGCCGCACCGTGGACAGCCGGTGCGCGATGACCACCGAGGTGCGCCCGGCCAGGGCCTCGCCCAGCGCCTCCTGCACCGCCGCCTCCGACGTCGAGTCCAAGTGCGCCGTCGCCTCGTCGAGCACCACCACACGCGGCCTGGCCAGCAGCACCCGGGCGATGGTCAGCCGCTGCCGCTCGCCGCCCGACAGCCGGTAGCCGCGCTCGCCGACCACCGTGTCCAGCCCGTCGGGCAGCGCCTCGACCAGCTCGGCGAGCCGCGCCCGGCGCAAGGCGTCCCACAGCTCCTCGTCCGTCGCCTCCGGCCGAGCCAGCAGCAGGTTGGCCCGCACCGACTCGTGGAACAGGTGACCGTCCTGGGTGACCATGCCCAGCGTCTGCCGGATCGTCTTGGCGTCCAGGTCGCGGACGTCCACGCCGGCCAGCCGGATCGTGCCGCCGTCGGTGTCGTACAGCCGCGGCAGCAGCTGTGCGATGGTGGACTTGCCCGCCCCGGACGAGCCGACCAGTGCCACGAGCTGGCCCGGCTCGGCGGTGAACGACACGTCGTGCAGCACCTGCGCGCCGCCGCGGGTGTCGAGCACGGCGACCTCCTCCAGCGACGCCAGCGACACCTTGTCCGCCGACGGGTAGCCGAAGTCGACGCCGTCGAACTGCACCGACACCGGGCCGTCGGGGATCGGCCGTGGCTGCTCGGGCTCGGCGATCAGCGGCTTGAGGTCGAGGATCTCGAACACCCGCTCGAAGCTGACCAGGGCGCTCATCACCTCGACCCGGGCGCTGGCCAGCGAGGTCAGCGGGGCGTAGAGGCGGGCCAGCAGCAGCGCCAGCGCCACCACCGCGCCTTCGTCCAGCGTGCCGCGCAGCGCGAACACCCCGCCCAGGCCGTACACCAGGGCCAGCGCGAGCGAGGAGACCAGCATCAGCGCGGTCACGAAGACCCACTGCACCATCGCGGTGCGCACACCGATGTCGCGCACCCGCCGGGCCCGTGACGCGAACTCGGCCGACTCCCGTTCGGGCTGCCCGAACAGCTTGACCAGCGTCGCGCCGGGGGCGGAGAAGCGCTCGGTCATGTTGGTGCTCATGGCCGAATTGTGCTCGGCCGCCTCGCGCTCCAGCCGGGCCAGCTTGTTGCCCATCCGCCGGGCGGGCAGCACGAACACCGGCAGCAGCACCAGCGCCAGCAGGGTGATCTGCCAGGACAGCTGGATCATGACGACCAGGGTCAGGGCGAGCATGACCAGGTTCGCCACCACCCCGGACAGGGTGTCGCTGAACGCCCGCTGCGCGCCGATGACGTCGTTGTTGAGTCGGCTGACCAGCGCGCCGGTGCGGGTACGCGTGAAGAACGCGACCGGCATCCGCTGCACGTGGTCGAACACGGCGGTGCGCAGGTCGAGGATCAGCCCTTCGCCGATGGTCGCCGAGAGCCAACGGGTGGCCAGGCTCAACCCGGCCTCGGCCAGCGCCAGCCCTGCGATGATCACCGCCAGCCATACGACCGTGGTTTCCGGCCCGCCGTCGGTGATCGTGTCGATCACCCGGCCGGCCAGGATCGGCGTGGCCACCGCCAGCACCGCGCCGACCACGCTCAGCGCGAGGAAGGCCAGCAGCTGCCGGCGGTGCGGCCGGGCGAACCCGAGGATGCGCCGCAGCGTCGCCAGCGAGAACGGCCGCCGCTCGTCCTGGGCGTTCATGGCGTGGTAGAGGGAGTTCCACGCCGCCATTTCCATGCTCATCGAGCTGTGCCTTCCCGTACGGACCGGTGCGGGCGGGGTGGGCCCGCCGCCGTCACCGTAGAACCTCAAGCGAGGTTGACGTCAACCCGACGTCTACCGGACGGGTCCGACATTCAGGCCGCGCGGCGCTGCTCCACCGTCACCTTCCGGGTGACGCCGACCCGCACCGGGAACGGATAAACCGGCGCGAGCGGGCCCTCCCCCTCGTCCCCGCCGCGGATCGACCAGGGGCTTCGCGGCCGGGCGGCGCGGTCGGACGGCCCGTCGCCGCGCAGGCGCGGATGGTTCAGCGCCAGCAGCAGCCCGTATCCGGCGAGCACCAGCCCGTGCGACAGCACCCGGCCCGCCTCGACCCGGTCGGCGAGCGCGTCGTTGACCGTCAGCAGACTGAGCACGATCACGAACGCGGTCATCACCGGTAGCAGCGCCGCCGGGCGGGTACGCCGCCACGCCAGCCAGGCCAGGGCCGCGCCGATCGCCACGTTCCAGGCGGCGGACTCGTGCCACAGGTGGCCCGACGACACCGAGCCGACCACGCCGTGCGCGTGCCGCTCCGCCGCGGCCAGGCTGCTGATCTGTGCCACGCCGAGCAGGAACTGGCCCAGCCCGACGACCAGCAGCGCCCGCCGCAGCAAGGCGGCGACGTCGAACCGGGCGCGCCGGACCGGCGGGGTCGGCGCCGCGGCGAGCACCGCCGCCAGGGCCTGCTCGCTGAGCCCCGGCACCGGCAACGCCGCGGCGGTCCGGGCCAGCCGGGTCACCGACTCCGCCCGCTGCCACCAGTCCGCGCACTCCGCACAGCCGTCGACGTGCGCGTCGACCGCCGCGCGTTCACCCGGCTCGTCCGCGCCGTCCAGGCGGGCCGACAGCAGTTCACGTGCCTGTGTGCACCCCATGCCCACTCCCATGGGACACATTGTCGCCCGTACCCGCGAGTTGGTTCCCGGACATCGCTGTGACCTGCGGCGCTGTCGCGCACCGGGGGGATCGCATCGACGGGCGGCGAACGATACGCTTCCGGTCATGTCTTACGGCGGTGACGACGAGCGCATCACGGCGCTGGCCCTGGCGGCCCGCGGCGGCGACCGCGCCGCCGTCGAGGCGTTCGTGGCGGCGACCCAGCGCGACGTGGTCCGCTTCGTGGCGCACCTGGCCGGGGCCGCCGACGCCGACGACCTCGCGCAGGACACCTACCTGCGGGCGATGCGCGCCCTGCCCTCGTTCGAGGGCCGCTCCTCGGCCCGCACCTGGCTGCTGGCCATCGCCCGGCACACCGTCGTGGACCACCTGCGTATGCTCGCCCGCCGACCGCGCTCGGCGGACCTGGCGGACTGGGCCGCCGTGGCCGACACCGTCTCGGCGGGCGCGGCCGGGCGCTTCGACGAGCAGATCCTGCTCGACCGGCTGGTCGCCGGGCTGGACCCCGACCGGCGGGAGGCGTTCGTCGCCACGCAGGTGCTGGGGCTGTCGTACGGCGAGGCCGCCGAGGTCATCGGCTGCCCGATCGGCACCATCCGGTCCCGGGTCGCCCGCGCCCGCGACGACCTCGCCGCCGCGCTCGGCGACAGCGCCTCCGCCACCCCGCGCCGCCACCTGCGCGCCGTCTGACCAGCTCCGCCCGCTCACGCCACCCGCGCCTGGCGGCCGGGTGACCGCCGCCCCGTTTTGCATAAACGGTGGCCTATCTCATCGAGTTCGATCTCGTGTCATTCGATGAGATAGGCCACCGTTTATGAAGTGCGGCTGGATCACGTGATCACGTGATCACGTGATCCGGCAGGATGCGCCGGCCCCGCCCGGCGACGGGTCAGGGCTGGGCGGGGCCGGGCTTGCCGCGCAGGGCCAGGCCGAGGGCGGCCAGGGCCACGACCAGCGCGGCGATGCTCAGGCCGAGCGGCCAGCCGTTGCCGCCGTCCGAGGACGCCGGAGCAGCGCCCGACGCCGCGTTGTTACCGGCCGCTGCCGGGGACGCGGCCGCGGCCGCCTTCGGCACGACCTTGAGCACCGGCGCGGGGTGCTCTAGCTCCGCGCCTTCCTTCGGCTCCTCGATCCAGCGCACGACCTCGCCGTCGGAGTACGTCTGCAGCGCCTTGAACACGACCTGGCTGACCTCCGGCACCGGCCCGGCGGACACGTCGAACTCCTGGAACTGGCCGGGCTTGACGGCCGACGCGGCGTCCGCCGTCCAGGTGATCTTCGAGGTGGCCTCGGTGATCTCACGGTCGTGGTTCTTGATCGGCGTCGCCAGCTCGCGCTTCTCGACCACGGCCGTCCAGCCCGGCGTCGGCTTGACCGAGACGCTCGCGAACGGGGCGTCCTCGGGCAGCGTTACCTCCACCTTCACCGTCGAGGCGTTGTCCTTCTCGTTCGGCACCCGGAAGGTCAGCCGGGCGTATCCGCCGACCGTCGCCTCCTTCGGGTTCACGGTCACATGCGCCGCCGCCGGCACCGCCGACAGGCCGATCATCGCCGCCGCCGCGATCGTCACCACGCCGGCCCGCCACCGTGCCCTCGCACCGATCTTCATCTCGCGTCCTTCACCTCGGGGACCCGGCACGCCACGCGGCGCGCCCGGCGGCGACAGGGTCACCGCGCGACACAGGTCGCGCGAACCCGGTCGCCGGTTCCCGCACGTATGTGTGGACTCTCACCGATTCACCGGGAACTTCCTGACCCTTCCCGGCGACGCCGAGCCGCCGCTCCATGTCGGAGCCGTGACAGAACGCGCGGATGCGCCCGCTCATGCGGCACCGTGCACAGTGCACCGACCACCGGCGGAGGAGGCCACAGATGAGGGGCAGGACCAGGGCGGCAGCGGCCGCCGTCGCGCTCGCCGCGGCGACCGGCCTGGCACAGACCGGCGCACCCGCCGAGGCCGCGGTGCCGGGCCTGCAGATCGTGACCACGGCGAGCGCGGGCGGCAGCGGTTCGCCCAAGAGCGTGACGGCCACGTGCCCGGCCGGCAAGCGGGTCGTCGGCGCGGGCTTCTACCTCGACGGCGCGGCCGCGCAGGTGGTGCTCGACGACCTCATCCCGGCGGCGGGCGCGGTGACCGCCACCGGTTACGAGGACCAGGACGGCACGGCCGAGAGCTGGTGGATCCGCGCGTACGCGGTCTGCGCCGACCCGGTGCCGGGGCTGGAGATCGTCACCGCCGTCAGCGCCCCCGGCTCGGCCGCGCGCTCGACGACCGCCGCCTGCCCCACCGGCAAGCGGGCCCTCGGCGGCGGCGCGACGGTCACCGGCGGGCTCGGCCAGGTGGTGATCGACGCGATGATGCCCGCCACGACCACGGTCACCGCGGCGGCCTACGAGGACAGTGACGGCACCACCGCCACCTGGACCCTGACCGCGTACGCGATCTGCGCGCCGGCGCTGCCCGGCCTGGCCCTGCCGACGGTGACCAGCCCGCCGACGACCGGCTTCCAGCAGGGCGCGTCCCCGGCCTGCCCGGCGGGCACGGCGGCCCTCGGCACGGGCTGGGACGTCAACTCAAGGTTCCCGGGTTCGATCTTCCCGGTCGCCGCCGCCCCGTCCGCCACGGGCGTGCTCACCGTGGCCCTCATGAACAACGCCCCCGGCCTGGCCGAATGGACCCTGACCGGCCGCGCCGTCTGCGCGACGCCGTGACCGCAGGGTGCCTGCCGACCGCTGACCGGTCGGCAGGCGCCCTGGTCCTCGGCTCACCAGGTGAGGCGGGCGTACCCGTCGGTTCCGGGTTTGCCGGTCACGCCCGCGGCGGAGTTTCCGCCCGCGAGGCCGCCGTTCGGGGCGAGGCTGCGGAAGTAGCCCCCGCGACCACCCGCGCCACCTCGTCCGCCGTTGCCGCCCGCGCCACCGGCCCCGCCGACGCCGTGCTCGACGCCGTCGGTCACGACGCCGCCCGCACCGCCCAGGCCGACCACGGTCGCGCCCGCGCCGCCGGCCCCGCCGGTGCCGCTGCTCGCTCCGTCGACCCCGGAGCCGCCGCCCGCGCCGTCGCCGCCGCCCTTGCCCGCGTTCCCGGCCTCGCCGTCGGTGCCGGTGCACAGGGCTGCCGAGGGCACCGTCATCGTGCCGCCCGCTCCGCCGTCACCGGGTGCGCTGCTGCCGATCCCGCCGGGGCGGGTGCTGCCCGGACGGCTGCCGGTGGCGTCCATGCCGCCGGGGCCGCCGTTGGAGAACTCGGGGCTGCCCTGGCCGCCCGCACCGCCCGCGGCCTGGGTCAGCAGCAGTTCGGTTCCGTTGAGCAGCACGCTGACCTCGGTGAGCGCGCCCTCCGCCCCGTCCGCGCCCGCCCGGGAGATCTGACCGGCGTTGCCGTTGCCGCCGGGCGAACTCGGCGCGCCACCGGTCGCCGCGGCCGCGCCGCGTCCTCCGCTGCCGCCACGGCCGACCACGATGGACAGCTGCGTCGCGGGGAAGCCGGCGGGCAGCACGCACTTGACGTACTGCCCCGCACCGCCTGAGCCGCCGCCCGCGCCGCCGCCGCCGGAACTGCCACCTGCACCGCCGCCACCGCCCCTGCCGAACAGGGACTTGCCGCCACCGCCGCCGCCTCCGCCGGCTCCGCCGCCGTTGCCGCCACCGCCACCGCCGCCCGCGCCCCACAGTTCCAGCGTCACCTCGACACCGGCGGGCACGTCGAACGTGTATGTGCCCGCGGTGTCGTAGACCTGCTCACCGGCGGCGACGGCGCTCCAGGACGGCGCGCCGCCGACGACGGATCCGGCGAGCAGCGCCGCGCTCAGCGCCACCGCTCGATACGACTTTTTCACTACATGTCACCTTTCCTGGGATCGACCAGATCCTACGGAGGCGACTGCGCCGAACCGATCTTCGCCACGCCCGTGACCTGCGAAAACACCCGCCGCCAGGACTACATGGCGACGGCCGCGCCGCTGACCGCGATGCCGCCGGCCGGGTCGGGCCCGATCCCGACCGTCAGCAGGCTGGGCCGTCCCATGTCGACGCCCTGGTGCACGGTGATCGCGGCGGGCGGCGTCACCGCACCCAGCTCGCGCAGGTAGCCGCCGAACGCCGCGGCGGCCGCGCCGGTCGCCGGGTCGTCGACCACACCGCCGGGCGGGAACGGGTTGCGCGCGTGGAACACGTCCGCGGACTCCCGCCACACCAGGTCGACGGTGGTCCAGGCGCGCCGGGCCATCAGCTCACCGAGCACGGCCATGTCGTAGTCCAGGTCGGACAGCCGCTGCCGGGTCGCCGCGGCGAGGATCGGGTGCCAATTCCCGGCGTACGCCAACCGCGGCGGCAGGGCCGGGTCCAGCTCGGCCGCCGACCAGCCCAGCACGTCCAGCAGCGCGGCGAGATCGGACTCCGCGATCGGCGCGGTACGCGGTGCGACGCTGGTCAGGGTGGCCGTGGCGGTGCCGTCGGCGGCCACCGCGGTGGACACCTCGACGGTGCCCGCGTTCGTGTCGAAGGTCAGCGGGCCCGCGCCGTGCCGCTCGGCGTACGCCGCCGCGGACGCGATGGTCGCGTGCCCGCAGAAGTCCACCTCGGCCAGCGGGCTGAAGTAGCGGACCGTGAACCGGCCGCCGCCGCGCGGCACGAGGAACGCCGTCTCGGAGTAGCCGACGTCCGCCGCGATGGCGAGCATGGCCGCGTCGTCGAGCGTGCTCGCGTCGAGCACGACGCCCGCGGGGTTGCCGCCGGCCGGGTCGGCGCTGAACGCCGCGTATCTCAAGATCTCCACTCGTCGACCGTACGGTGGGCGATCGCGCTCCCCCACGGCCAATTCGCGACGGGTGGCTCAGTCGCGGGCAGGCGAAGCGGCCAGCCGCGCGTATTTGATCATCAAGGGGCGCAGGCCGCGCTTCTCGTACACCCGCTGCGCGCCGAGATTGGCGGCCAGCGTGCCGATGTACAGGTCGCCGATGCCCAGCTCGGCGAGCCGCTCGTCGACGGCGTCGAGCAGCCGGGTGCCGACGCCCCGGCCGCGGTGGCTCGCCGCCACGGACAGCGACTCCAGTTCGGCGATCCGGTCGCCGGAGACCCAGGTGTCGTCCGGGCCCGCGAACACGTGCGTGAACGCGTAGCCGACCAGCTCCCCGCCGTCCTCGGCGAGCAGGATGAACGAGCCCGGCTCGGTGATCCACTGCCGGTACAGGTCCCGGCGCAGCCCCCACGACCGCTCGTCGGGGTACATGGCCAGCTCCGGCGCGACCTGCCGGTGGTGGCGGTGCAAAGACAGCCACAGCGGCTCCAGCGCGTCGACGGCCTCCGCGCCGGCCAGGCGGATCGTCACCCCGTTGTCGTTCATGAACGACCACGCTACCGAAGCGCGCCGCTCAGGACCGGCCGGTCAGGGCACAGTTCTTCGCCTCAGCGCCGGGCGACGACGATGTCGGGCTCGTCCGTGCCGACCACGGTGAACCCGGCGGCGGCCAGCTCGGCGTCGAATCCGGACTCCGTGGCGAGGTGGCCGTCGAAGACCTCGGTCTCCTCGCGCACCAGGGCGCCGTCGCGGCTGACCCGGTAGCTGAAGCGCCAGCGGACGCGGTCCGCGCCGACCGGTGTGGTGGACACCTCGCCGGTGTACAGGTCTCCGCCGAGCCGCCACGACGGCAGGTCACGGCGTTCCTGCGCGGCGCGGGTCGGCGGGCGCTGCACGACGAGGCGGCCGCCGGGCACCAGCGCCCTCGCCAGGGCACGCAGCGCCGCGGCGCGGTCGGACCGGTCGAGCCCGGCCATGGTGTTCAGGCACCAGGCGAAGTCGGCGACGCCGGTCAGGCCCAGATCCTGGACGCAGCGGGCGTGCACGCGGACCCGGGGCAGCACCTCGGCCTGCCCGGCGAGACGGCTCAGCAGCACGGCCCGCATGCTCGCGGCGGGTTCCACGGCGTGCACGGTCACGGCGCAGCGGCGGGCCAGCAGGTCGGTGGCCAGCCCGGTGCCCGCACCGACGTCCAGCACGCCGACCTCGGGGCTGCCGAGCCACCGGTCCAGCAGCCGCCCGGTGACCGCGCGATGCTCGGTGGCCTGCAGCAGGTCGTAGAACTCGGCGGTGACGGCGTACGCCTGGCCCATGCGCCGATCATGTCAAAGCAGCCCGCCGACCGGCGCGGAACAGGAGCGCCGGCGAGGCATCGAAGGTTGCGGACGGCTCTTACGGTGCTGGCATGCTCTGGACGCTGCGGGTGACCGCCGCCGTGAACGCCGTGTGGGTGGCGCTGACCGCCGCCACGTTCCTGCCGACCACGTCGATCGACTTCGAGGAGCTCGTGTCGCTGACGGCCCCGCTGGGGGTGATCTTCCTGGCGATCGCGATCGGCGGGACGATGGCCCGGCACGGGATGCCCGACAGCAAAAAGACCAGGGACCTGTGGCGCTGGATGTTCGCGGGGCTCACCCGCCCGGCCCGGGTCGCGGCGGTGATCCTGCTCGCCGCGGAGGCCGGGGTCGCGCTGCACGCGCAGGCGTCGGTCATCCTGGGCAGCGAACTGAGCGACCCGATCGACCCGGTCACCGCGTACACCCGGGGGGTGCTCGGCCTCACCGCGCACCTGCTGACGATCGCCGTCCTGATTATCGCGGCGGGGCGGCGGGCCGCGGCGGCGTCGCCCGCCGCGGCCTGATCCGGGCTCAGCCCTCGATGCCGGCGTCCAGGAACTGGCGCAGCGCCATCTTCGGGCGGTTGCCGATCTGGCTGGCGACGACCTCGCCGCCGCGGAACACGAGCAGCGTCGGCATCGACATCACCTTGTAGGCGCGTGCCGTCTCCGGGTTGTTGTCGGAGTCGAGCTTGGTGAACACCACCCGGTCGCCGTACTCCGCGGACAGCTCGTTCAGCGAGCGCTCCAGCACCTTGCAGGGCGCGCACCACTCGGCCCAGAAGTCGACCACCACGGGCCGGTCCGACTTCAGCACGACGTCGGCGAACGTGGCGTCGGTGACCTCGATCAGGGGGCCGTTCTTCTCAGACATGTCTTCTCCCGGTGGGCGATGGCTTCGTTGAGCTGGTGGTCGAGCTTTTCACGGACGGTGTTGAGGCGGGCGAGGCAGGTGTCGACCTCGTCGAGTTTGCGCCGCAGCACGGCGACCGAGTCGGGGCAGACGTCGCCGGTCGCGTGCCCGGCGCGCAGGCAGGCCACGAACGGGCGGATGTCGTCCAGGTCGAACCCGACCGCGAGCAGGGCCCGGATCTCGTGCACCACGCGCAGCTCGGCCTCGTCGAAGGCCCGGTAGCCGTTGGTCGCGCGACGCGACCGGATGAGTCCGTGCTGCTCGTAGTACCGCAGCGTGCGGGTGCTGGTGCCGGCGCGCTGCGCCAGTTCGCCGATGAGCATCCGGGTCCTCCTCCCTGTCCTTGCAACACGCTAAACGTTGCCGTCGGTGTCAAGGCAAGCGTGGCCCCGGTCACGCCGTGCCGAGGGCGGCCGTGACCTTGACAGTTCTCGATGAGGGTACGGACACTGTGGAGCATCGCGTCCGGCCTACCCGGGCATGTCCGGGCGCGTTATGTTAGCGCTAACATACACGTACCTCTATGCATTGCCGACTGCGACAAGGAGCAGCACATGCTCGGCAGCATTCCGTCCCCCAGGCTGTCCCCCACCGCCCGCGCCGTCGCCGCCACCGCGGCCGTCCTGCTCGCCCTGCTCACCGGCCTGTCCGGCGCACGCCCCGCCGCCGCGGCCACGGTGACCCGCTACGTGCTCACCGCGTTCACCAACAGCAGCGAGAGCAACCTGTACGTCTACACGTCCACCAACGCGCGCGACTTCACCCTGCTGCGCGGCCCGGCGTACACCCCGCCGTCAGGTTTGATCCGCGACCCCAGCGTGCTCAAGCACAGCGACGGGCGCTACTACGTCGTCTACACCACCAACTGGACCGGCACCGAGTTCGGCATCGCGTCCAGCACCGACCTGATCAACTGGTCGTTCGTGCGCAACGTGCCGGTCGGCATCTCCGGCATCGTCAACACCTGGGCCCCCGAGTGGTTCGTCGACCCGGCCGACGGCAGCGTGAACGTCATCGTGTCGCTGAGCACCACCTCGTACGCCAACTTCCGGCCGTACCGCTTCCGGGCCCTGAACACCGCGTTCTCGTCGTGGGCGACACCGGTCGCGCTGTCGGGCATCGCGCCGAACTACATCGACACCTTCGTCGTCCGCTCCGGCAGCACCTACCACGCGTTCGCCAAGAACGAGACGACCAAGTACATCGAGCACGCCACGGCATCCGCGCTCAACGGCCCGTGGACGTTCACCGGCACCGGCAACTGGGCCGGCTGGGGCTCCGGGGTCGAAGGCCCGGCTCTGGTCCGGCAGACCGACGGCAGCTGGCGCATCTACATGGACGGGTACACCTCGGGGCACTACTACACGGCCACCAGCACCGACCTCAACAACTGGTCGACCCGCTCGGACGTGCCCGGCGGGCTGAGCGGCTTCATCCGGCACGGCACCGTGCTGTCCGAGACGATCACCACGGGTGACGCGTTCACCTCCACGGCCGTCGCCCAGCACAGCGGCAAGTGCCTCGACGTGCCCAACGGGTCCACCGCCACGGGCACCCAGCTGCGGCAGTGGCCCTGCAACGGACAGGGTGCACAGTCGTTCCGGTTCAACCCGGTCGGCGTGGACACGTACACGATCACCAACACCGCCAACGGGCTGTGCCTGGACGTCAACGGGGTGTCCACCGCCAACGGCGCGGCGATCATCCAGTGGACCTGCACCGGCACCGCCAACCAGCAGTTCACCCTGCGGCTGTCCAGCACGGGGATCTACCAGCTCGTCGCGGTACACAGCGGCAAGTGCGTCGACGTCAGCAACGCCTCCACCGCCGACGGCGCGCTCGCCATCCAGTGGACCTGCGGCACCGGCACCAACCAACGCTGGCGCCTCAACCGCTGACCCCCGTACTCCATAAACGTTGGCCTATCTCATCGAAAATCCGGGACTCGGAGTCGATGAGATAGGCCAACGTCGTTGAAAAACGGGGCGGGGCGGCGGGCGACAAGCCACCGCCGCGGGTCACTCGGTGGCGATCGCCGCCAGGATGTCGGCGCGGGCGGCGCGGCGCGCCGGCCACAGCGCGGCGAGCACCCCGACCAGCCCCATGCCCGCCAGCGCCACCACCGCGGTCGACCACGGCACCGACATGCCGAACACCGGATTCGCCAGGATGACGTACTGCATCACCCCGCCCAGCAGCACCCCGACCCCGATCCCCAGCACCCCGCCGTACAGCGAGATCACCACGCTCTCCCGCCGCACCGTGCGCCGCACCAGCGCCCGCGACGCCCCCAGCGCCCGGAACACGCCCAGCTCCCGGGTCCGCTCCAGTACCGACAGCGCCAGCGTGTTGACCACGCCGAACACCGCGATCACCACCGCCGCGCCGAGCAGCACATACACCAGACCCAACACCAGCTGGTACGGCTCCAGCAGGTCGTCGAGCAACTGCTCGCGGTCCTGCACCAGCACGTCCGGCCGGGACGCGAACGCCTTCTCCAGCGTGCCGCGCAGGCCCGCGTCCGCGCCGACGGCGTACATGACGTCGCCCTGCCGGTACACCCCCGCGGGCACCAGTGCGTCGTCGATCAGCTGCCCGCGCAGCATGTCGCTGCCCTCGTGCACGCCGACGACGGTCACCGGCACCTCGACCGGTGCGGCCTCGCCCGCCTGCCCGACGACCGGGAACCGGAGCCGGACCTGGTCGCCGGCCTGCACTCCCAGCTCGTTGGCGACCCGCGAGGCCAGCAGCACCCCCTGGCGCAGGTCGGAGCCGCCCGAGACGATCCGGGGCCGGATCGCCGTGCCGAGCGCGGCCGGGTCCAGGCTGGTGAACTCGGTGTCCTGCGACGCGCCCCGCGCCGAGACCACCTCCACCCCGCCGGATCGCGGCGCGGCCAGCGCGGTCACCCCGGGTGCCGCCTTCGCCGCGGCGCGGGCCGGGTCGTCGAGGTAGCCGTACGCCGCGGCGCGCAGCACCACCACGTTCTCGGGCACCGCCGAGCGCACCTGCTCGGTCAGGTCGTCGCTGAGCGTCTGCCCCACGGTCGCGAACGCGCACACCAGCGACAGCCCGATCATCAGCGCGGACGAGGTGGCGGCGGTGCGGCGCGGGTCGCGCACGGCGTTGCGCAGGGCGATGCGGGTGACCGGGCGGGGCGAACGCAGCAGCCGGGTCAGCGGCGCGAGCACCGCCGACACCAGGACCGGTGCGGTGAGCAGCACACCTACCCAGGCCAGCACCGCCCCGGCCATCGCCAGCATCCGCATCGGCTCGGTCAGCTCCTCCGGCCTGGTCACCGCGACCATGGCCGCCCCGCCCGCGACGGCGAGCAGGCCGAGCAGGCTGCGCAGCACCAGTGAGCGCCGCGGCACGGCCGCGTCGGTGCGCAGCGCCGCCATCGGCGACACCCGCGCCGCGCGTCGCGCCGACCCGTACGCGGCGACGACCGTCACCACGACGCCCACTCCGTAACCGAGCAGCACCGCCCACGGCGACACCACGTACGCGACGTCCCCGACCACCGGCAGCAGCCGCATCGCCAGCAGGCCGAGCCCGGCGCCGAACGCGACGCCCACCGTCGAGCCGACCAGGCCCAGCACGACGGCCTCGGTCAGCACGGCCCGGCGCACCTGGGCCCGCCGCGCGCCGACGGCCCGCAACAGCGCGAACTGCCGGGTGCGCTGGGTGACCAGCATCGTGAAGGTGTTCGCGATGACGAACACACCCGCCAGCAGCGCCACGGCGGCGAACGCCAGCAGCGCCTTGCGGATCACGTCGGCGCTGCCGGCCGCTTCCTTCTTCTGCTGCTCGCGCAGTTCGCTGCCCGAGTCGATCCAGTAGCCCGCGCCGAGTTCGGCCTGGACGGCCGCGACGACGGCCTGCTCGTCGGGCCCGGACAGCTCGACCCGCGCGAATCCCGGTTCCGCGCCGGGCGCGGCGTCGCGGTGGCGCAGCAGCCGGGTCGCGGTGTCCGCGTCGTACGCCACGGCCGGGTCGAATCCCCAGCCCGTCGCCCGGTAGGTGAACACGCCGACGACGGTGGCGGTGTCCGACCGGTCACCGCCGAGCAGCACCCGGGCGGAGTCGCCCACGGAGAGCCCGGCCTCGGTGGCCGCCTGCTGCTCCAGTGCCACCTCCCCGGCGCGCGACGGTGCCCGGCCCGCGGTGAGCGCGAACCGCTGGGAGTCGTCCCAGTCGGTGCCCGCGGTCTCCGCCCAGGACGTGGTGCCGATCTTGCCGCTGGTGCCGACCAGGGCCGCGTAACCCGCGCGGACGCCCTCGGCCCGGGTGACCCCGGGCAGCCGGGCGAGCCGGCCGACGACGTCAGGCGAGATCTCCGCGTCCTGCGGTCCCGTCGGTTTGGGCTGCACGAGCGCGGCGAGATCGGTGCGGGACGAGCCCTTGCCGACGGTGGCCGCGGCGGAGTCCGACACCACCCAGGTCGCGACCACGAAGGCCACCCCGAGCACGATCGCGGCCAGGGTCATCGCGACCCGGCCCAGGTGTGCGCGCAGGTCGCGCAGCATCGCCCGCAGCATCAGGCACCCGCCCCGACGGCCGTGCGGGCGCCGCGCGCCACCGACTCCAGCGAGCGGATCCGGTCGAGCACCCGGTCGGCGGAGGGTTCGCGCAGCTCGTCGACGATCTTCCCGTCGGCCAGGAACAGCACCCGGTCGGCGTACGAGGCCGCGACCGCGTCGTGGGTGACCATGACCACGGTCTGCGCCAGCTCGTCGACGCTGCGGCGCAGGAAGCCGAGCACCTCCGCGCCGGCCCGGGAGTCCAGGGCCCCGGTCGGCTCGTCGGCGAAGACCACGTCCGGGCGGCTGATCAGCGCGCGGGCGCAGGCGACCCGCTGCTGCTGGCCGCCGGACAGCTGCGCCGGGCGGTGGTGCAGCCGGTCGCGCAGCCCGACCGCGTCGATCACCGTATCGGCGAAACCCTGGTCGGGGCGGCGTCCGGCCAGGTCCAGCGGCAGGGTGATGTTCTCCCACGCGGTCAGCGTCGGCAGCAGGTTGAACGCCTGGAACACGAAGCCCATCCGGTCGCGGCGCAGCGCGGTCAGCGCGTCGTCGCGCAGGCCGCTCAGCTCGACCCGGTCGGCGCTGCCGTGCCGGGAGCCGTCCAGCCACACCCGGCCCGCGGTCGGGGTGTCCAGCCCGGCCAGGCAGTGCATCAGGGTGGACTTGCCGGACCCGGACGGTCCCATGATCGCGGTGAGCTCGCCGCGGCCGAAGGCCACCGTGACCGCGTCCAGCGCGGTCACCTGCGCGTCGCCCGAGCCGTACCGTTTGGTGAGTTCTTCCGCGCTCACCGCGGCGTCGAAGTTCGTCATGGCCGACACGCTGCCGCCCAGCGGCGGCCGTGCACTCGGGCAGGAGTAGATCAACACCCGCTACTTAAGTAGCAGGCGGCGAAGACGGAAGTAGTGGCCGCCGCCCGGGTGCACCTGCCTAAGCTCATCACCGGCACGGTGCGGGAACGGGAGGTGGGGCGTGGAGCACAGCGTGGCGCGGGTCCCCGGCCTGCCGTCGTGGCTGCAGCCGGGCAGCCCACTGCGCCGGTTCGCGCACTGGCTGTACCCGTTCGCGCTCGGCTGCACGGTGACGGTCTTCTCCCTGGCCACCCCGCAGCGGCCGCCGATCTACCTGTTCGAGGGCCTGCCGGGCGAGCCGCCCTGGGCGCTGACCGCGCTGATGATGCTGGTCGCGGGTGCCAGCGCGGCCCTGATCCGCCGGTCGCGCCGGCCGCTGTTCGTCGTCGCGCTGGTGACGTGGCTCTCTCTGAGCATGATGGCCGCGTTGTTCGTCGCCTCCTACTACGCGGGCGCGGGCCGTCCGGGCCGGCCGCAGAACCCCGGTCGCGCCTGGCCGTTCTTCCTGGTCGCGAGCACCCTCGTCGGGGTGCCGGTCGGCTGGAGCGCGGTGCACAGCGACCTGCTGTACGAGGGCATGACCGGCGGCGTCATCTTCGGCGGCACCCTCACCGCCCTGTTCTGGGTCGGCATGACCGTCGTGCTCCCGTTCGTCTTCGGGCTGTGGGTGCGCGCCCGCCGACAGGTCGTCGAACAGCTGCGGGAGCGGGCCGAGCGGCTCGAACGCGAGCAGCACGAGCGCGCCGAGCGGGCCCGCTCCGACGAGCGCCGCCGCATCGCCCGGGAGATGCACGACGTCGTCGCGCACCGGGTGGCGCTGATGGTGCTGCACGCCGGGGCGCTGGAGGTCAGCACCGCCGACCCGCGCACCGCCGAGGAGGCGGCGCTGATCCGCACCACCGGCCGGGAGGCGATGCAGGAACTTCGCGAGGTGCTGGGCATGCTGCGCGCACCGGACCTGACCGACGGCACCGCCCCGGAACTCGCACCCCAGCCCACGCTCGCCGATCTGGACCGGCTGCTGGACGCCAGCCGCGCGGCCGGGCTGCCGGTGCGCCTGGTCGACGTCGGGCAGCGCCAGGAGGTGTCGTTGTCCGCGCAGCGCACCGCGTACCGGGTGGTGCAGGAGGCGCTGACCAACGTGGCCAAGCACGCCGGAGCCGCGCCGACCACGGTGACGCTGCGCCACGAGCCGCACGGGCTGGTGGTCGCGGTGGAGAACGCACCGCCGCCGCACCCGGCCCCGCCGGTGCCGCAGAGCGGGCTGGGCCTGGTCGGGCTCACCGAACGAGTCGCCCTGGCCGGTGGCACCGTGCGGGCCCGGCCGCGGCTCGACGGAGGTTTCCTGCTGCACGCGCGTATCCCGGCCGACCCGCCGGAGCAGCCGGCGAGCCGGGAGGTCGCGGCGTGATCCGGGTGCTGGTCGTCGACGACGAGGCGCTGGTGCGCTCGGGGCTGCGGATGATCCTCGAAGCGGCCGGTGACATCGCCGTGGTCGCCGAGGCCCGCGACGGCGCGGAGGCCGTCGAGGCGGCCCGCCGGCACCGGCCCGAGGTCGTGCTGATGGACGTGCGTATGCCCGGCACCGACGGGCTGACCGGGGCGGCCGCGGTCGCCCGGCTGCCGGAGCCGCCCCGCGTGGTCATGCTGACCACGTTCGACCAGGACGAATACGTGCACGCCGCGCTGCGTGCCGGGGCGGTCGGCTTCCTGCTCAAGGACACCCCGCCGCGTGACCTGGCGGAGGCGGTGCGCACCGTGGCGGCCGGCAACGCGATGCTCGCCCCCACGGTCACCCGCCGCCTGATCAGCTCGTTCGCCGAGCGCGGCCCGTCGGTGGCCGACCAGGCCAGGGCACGCCTGGCGGTGCTGACCGACCGGGAGCGCGACGTGGTGCGCGCGGTCGCCCGCGGCCTGTCGAACGCCGACATCGCCCGCGAGCTGGACATGGCCGAGACGACGGTGAAGGCCCACGTGAGCCGGGCGCTGGCCAAGCTGGGCCTGACCAACCGGGTGCAGGCCGCGATCCTGGTCCACGACGCCCGCCTGGACGGCGGCACCGGCGCCCCTGCGGCCTGACGCCCACGGCGGCGGGCCGGCCCCGGGTAGGGACCGGCCCGCGTACCGCCGTCAGTTCCTGGTGTCGTCGCGGTCGTCGTCGCGGCCGCGCACCGCGTCTCGCACGTCGTCGGCGGCCATGGCCGCCTTCGCCTTGGCCTGCTCGGCGATGCCCTCGGCCTGGAGGCTGTGGTTGTCGGTCGCGTCGCCGACGTGCTCCTTCACCTTGCCCTTGAGGTTCTGCAGGTGGTGCTTGGCAGAGTCGACCGTTCCCATCGGTTCATCCCTTCCGTCGCTGCTCGTGCCCTGCTGGACTGCCCGGCGTACGGCGGCGGCAAACCCCGGCGCGATCCCGGCCACATCGCCAGGTCCGGGCCGGAGCCGAAACGTGAGGTACGCGACTGCGGGGAAGTAATAACGGCCCGCTCACGTTTCTCGTTGGTGCGGTGAGGACATGACTCGCTCGGCGGCTTCGGGAGGGCGGAACCATGACGGCGGCGGACGTGATGCTCGGCGGCGCGCTGGCCGGGGCATACCTGCTGCTGCTCGCCCTGCGCCGGCGGGCTTCCGCCCGGCAGCGCCGGATCGAGCGGACTCCGTCCGCGGCGCGGCTGCCCGCGCGGGCCTTCATTCGGGGCGCGAGCCGTCCGGTCCGGGTGCTGCGCACCGGCCTGCGCCACCACGCCGACCGGGTGCTGCTGCCCCCGCGCCGCGCCCGGCGACGGCTGCCGATGCGCCCCGCCAACCGCAACGCCCTGGCCTGAGGCGCGACCGTCCGGACCCTGTCCCATCGACGTGGGTCGTGCGACCGTGGACCCATGCGACGGTTCGGGTTCGTCCTCCTGCTCGTCCTGACATCCTGCACGCCCGCAAGCTCCCCCGCGCCCGCGCCGTCGGCCGGGGGCACGGCGTCGCGGCAGTCGGCGGCCGAGGCCGAGGCGACACTGGCCAGCCTGCGCCGCATCGACGACCTGCCGTTGTACGAGATGACCTACACCGGCGACTACGAGACCGCCGCGTCCGGCCCGGCGCCGACGGCCGCCGCCGCCCCGTTCGGGTGCTCGCTGTTCGCCGCGCTCGGCGACAGGTCGCGCCCGGTCTTCGGGCGCAACTTCGACTGGGACCCCAACCCCGCGCTGGTGCTGCGGGCCGACCCGCCCGACGGGCACGCCTCGATCTCCCTGGTGGACCTGCGTTACCTCGGCTTCTCGGCGGCCGACGACCCGCGCGGCGACCGCCGCCTGCTCGACGCGCCGCTGCTGCCGTTCGACGGGCTGAACGAGCGCGGTCTCGCCGTGGGCATGGCCGCCGACGAGAGCGCGCACTCCACGCCCGATCCGGGCAAACCGACCGTGGGCAGCGTACGCATCCTGCGGCTGGTGCTGGACCAGGCCGCCACGGTCGACGAGGCGCTCGCGATCTTCGCCCGGCACAACCTCGACTTCACCGGGGGTCCGCCGCTGCACTACCTGCTCGCGGACGCGTCCGGCGCGTCGGCGCTGGTCGAGTACACCGACGGCCACCAGCGGGTCGAGCGCGGCACCGCCCCATGGCGGGCGCTGACGAACGTACCGCTGGCCGGGGTCGGGGAGGAGGAACGGCGCCACGATCGGCGCTACCGGGTGCTCGCCGACGCGCTCAGCGCCTCCGGCGGCACGGTGACCGAGGCCGGCGCGATGGACCTGCTGCGCTCGGTGGCGCAGCCGCACACCCGGTGGTCGGTGACCTACGACCTGGCCACCGGGCAGGTCCGGGTGGTGGCCGGGCAGCGCTGGCAGACCGTGTACGGCTTCCGGCAGCCGGTCGGCTGACTCAGTCGCGGGGCGTGCTCGGGCGCGGGATGGGCCGCAGGAACGGCTGGCGCTGGTTGCGCAGCACCTCGGGCACCAGCCAGGTCGCGCCGCTGGCCAGCACCGTCAGCATGAGCGGCACGGCCAGGTACGGGATGCCGGACAGCAGCACCACCAGCCCGCCTCCGACGAGGTACGCGGCGATCGCGCCGAAGCGGCGCTGCCGGACCTCGGGCGGCTCGCCGCGTTCGAGGACCCACCAGGCCGGCGGCGCGGCGCGGCGGCGGCGGATCTCGGACTGCACGGCGCGGTTGGCCGCCTCCCACACGTTGCGGCGGTAGTCGTAGTCCTCGGCGTCGAAGTCGGCCGGGAAGTGCCTGCGCAGCACGATCAGCCGCAGATACAGCGTCTCGTCGGGCACCTGGCGCAGGTCGTGAAGTTGCAGGCCGGACATGTCCGACACCTCCCGTTCGAGGATCGGCCCTGACGCTACCTGCCTGATCACCCGGCCGACATCACCCGCCGGGCGTACCTCAACCCTTGTAGATCGACTCCTCGTAACCGGGCCCGTAGTAGGCCTCCAGCTCCTCGACGGACTTGGTCGAGCCCTCCAGGGACCGCATGATCTGCGGTCGCGACGGGGCCGTCTCCGGCTGCCAGGTCTCTGGCTTCCACAACGACGAGCGCAGGAACGACTTCGAACAGTGGTAGAACACCTCGTCGATCGAGACGATCACGGCAAGCTGCGGGCGGTGACCCTTGACCACCATGTCGTCGAAGAACGGCGCGTCGGACACCAGCTCCGCGCGGCCGTTGATGCGCAGCGTGTCGGTCCGGCCGGGGACCACGTAGAGCAGGCCGATATGCGGGTTGGCCAGGATGTTGAAGAACCCGTCGGCCCGCCGGTTGCCCGGCCGCTCCGGGATGGCGATCGTGGTGTCGTCGAGCACCAGCGTGAACCCGGCCGGGTCGCCCTTGGGCGACACGTCGCAGCTGCCGTCGGCGTGCGAGGTCGCCATCAGGCAGAACCGGGCCGCGGCCAGCCAGGCCCGGTCGTGCTCGTGCAGGCTGGTGCGGGTCTTGCCGGCCGCCGCCGCCGTGGGCTCCCCCAGCAGCGCGCGGAGCTGCTCCGGCGCGGTGATCCGATGCGGACGCTCGCTCATGAACAGGCCCTCCCCGTCGGTGTTTCGCATCAGCAGCCTACTGCGAGCAGGTCCGCAGGCCCGTCCCTCCGGTCCGGCCGGTCCCCGGACGGGCATGACCCCGGACGCTGACACGAAACGGCGGAACTGTCACACAACTGTCATGGTTCCGCCGGATGATCGCCGTACCGGCGGGTAAGGCTCGGAGTCCATCCAGGGAGGTGACGGTGGACGACGTGGTCCCCGCCGGCGCGATGCAGGTCGTGCCGTTGGTCGAGGTGCAGGTGCGCGGTGATCTGGACGTGCGGTCCGCGCCGAGCGTGAACGACGTGCTGGAGGAGGCGCTGGCGCTGCGTCCGCGCCAACTCGTCATCGATCTCGCCGACTGCGAGCTGATCGACGCGGCCGGCATCCTGCTGCTGCTGGACACCCACCGCCGGGCCATGCGCGACGGCGGCACCGTGGCGCTGCGGTCGCCGTCCGCGCGGGCGCGGCGCAACCTCAAACTTGCCCGCGTCGACCGGGTGCTGCAGGTGCTGACCGCGGACCCCGACCCGCAGCAGGTGCTGCCGTGAGCCGCGGGCGACGGTACGGCCTGGTGATGGCCGTGGACCGCCTGCCCGCCGCCGATCCCGACGACAGCCGCGACCAGGTCGACGCCGCGCTGGCGTCGCTGCGGCCGCTCGTCGCGGCGTCGTCCGGGGCATGGGCCGCGGCCGGCGGCGACGGCTGCGCGCTCCCGCCCGCGCGGGCCGGGGCCGCCGCGCTCGGCGCGAGCCTGCTCCGCTCGCTCTGCCACCACCAGCCCGGTGACTTCCCGAGCGGCTGGTTCGACAGCTACCTGACGGTCAACCGCCGGGTCGCCGCCGCCGTGGCCGCGTCGGCGTCGGCCTCGGCGACGGTGTGGACCCACGGCCACCAGCTCCAGCTGCTGCCGCGGGTGCTGCGCCGGATGCGCCCCGACCTGGCCGTCGTCATGCACCTGCACACCACGTTCCCGCCCGCGGAGTCGTTCGCGCGGCTGCCCGAGCACCGGGCGCTGCTGTCGGGGCTACTCGGCGCGGACGTGATCGCGCTGCCGCACCAGCGCGCCGTGGACAACCTGCTGGACCTCGCCGACCGGGTGCACGGCCTGCCGGTGCGCGAGGGCCGCATCACGCTAGGCCACCGGGGCGTACGCGTCATCGCGTACCCGCTGCCGGCCGACACCGCAGGAGCCCGGCGGTTGGCCGGACTGGCCCCGGTGCGCGCGGCGGGCGGGCGGATCCGCGCCGCGATGCGGGTGACCGGAACCGTGCTGCTGTCGGTCGCGGGCTGGGATCCCGCCGACGCCGTCGAGCAGCGCCTGCACGCCTTCGAGCGTTTCCTCGCCGAACGCCGGCCCGCCCTCGGCGAGGTCGCGCTGCTGCACGTGGCCTGCGGGGATCCGCGCACCCCGGCCGAGGACGCGCAGCGTGAACGGGTCGACCGGCTGATCGCGAAGATCAATGGTACGCACGCCGGTGTCGGGCAGGCGGTCGTGCACTACGTACGCGCCGAGCCCGACCGCCGCGACCTGGCCGCGCTGTACCTGGCCTGCGACGGGATCCTGGTCACGCCGACCCACCATGGCACGGTCGCCGCCGCGCACGAGTTCATCGCGGCCCGCGGCGAACTCGGCGCGTCCGTCGTAGTCAGCGAGCTGACCTGCGGCGTCGCCGACCTGCCGGGGGCGATCGCGGTCAACCCGCACGACACGGGCGCGTTCGCCGACGCCATCGCCTCGGCCACCGGCCGCCACGGCCCGGCCCCGCGGGCCCGCCACGCCGACACCCCGCCGACGCTGGACAGCTGGGCCGAACACCTGATGACGCTGGTAGGAGCGCGCACCGGCGGACAGGCGGCGACCCCGGAGCGCCGCACCCGGCGGCTGTCCGGCGGCGCGCACACCCGGCACACCCGGCCCGGCGGCTACGAGGTCGGCGGCCCGCCACTGGCCGTACGCCGGGTTTCTGGGCGATGATGCGGCGATGGTCGCTGTACTGGTCATCGAAGACGACGACCGCATCCGCCTGTCGCTGACGCTGGCGCTGGAGGACGAGGGTTACACGGTCTCGGCCGCCGCCACGGCCGAGGAGGGGCTCGTCCGCCAGCGCCGCGAACCCGCGGACACGGTGCTCGTGGACCTGATGCTGCCCGGCATCGACGGGTTCGAGTGCATCCGGGAGCTGCGCCGCGCCGACGACGTGCCGATCGTGGTGGTCAGCGCCCGCGACGACACGCACGACATCGTCGCCGCGCTGGAAGCCGGCGCCGACGACTACGTCGTGAAGCCGATCGCGGTCAAGGAACTCACCGCGCGGCTGCGGGCGCTGCGGCGACGAGCCCGCGCCGCCACCGCGACCGGCCCGCGCACCTCCGTGATCGGCGAGCTGGAGATCCGCCCCCAGGCCGGGGAGGTGCTGCTGCGCGGCAACCAGCTCGCGCTGACCCGCACCGAGTTCCGGCTGCTGTGCGAACTGGCCGAGCACGCCGGGCAGGTGCTGTCGCGCCAGCAGCTGCTGGAGCGGGTGTGGGAGTACGACTTCGGCGACGAGCGGCTCGTCGACGTGCACGTCGGACGCCTGCGCCAGAAGGTCGAGGACGACCCCGGCGCACCGGCCCGCCTGGTGACCGTCCGCGGCCTCGGCTACAAGCTCCAGCGATGATCCGCAGACCGGGGCTGCGCGCGCGGGTGACGGCGGGCTTCGCCGTCGGGGCGCTGGGCGTGTCCACCGTCATGGGCGCGCTGTCCTACCAGCTCACCGAGCGCTTCCTGCTGGCACAGCGGGAGGACTCGGCGGTGCGCGCCGTGGCGCTGGACGCCGCGATCGTCGCGTCCGGTCTCGACGACGACAGCCCCGACGCGCTGACCGCGCTCAGCGCCCTGAACACCGGCGCGGACCGGCGCGCCTTCCTGCGCCGGGGCAGCCGCTGGTTCTCCGCCCAGGTGGACACCGCCAACACCGCCGCCGAGATCCCCGACGGCCTGGTCCGCCTGGTTGAACGGGGCGAGCCCGGCATCCAGCGGGTACGCGTCGACGGCGTGCCCGCCATGGTCATCGCCGTGCCGCTCGACGACGGCACGGCCCTCTACGAGGTCGACTTCATGCGCGAGCTGGACCGGTCGCTGAAGGTGCTCGCGCTGGTGCTGACCCTGGTCGCGGTCGGCACCACGGGGGCCGGGGCGCTGCTGGGCTCGTACGCGTCCCGGCGGGTGCTGCGACCGCTCACCACGGTCGCCAACGCCGCCAGCGAGATCGCCGCCGGGGACCACAGCGCCCGGCTCGACCCCGCCGCCGAGCCCGAGCTGGCCCGGCTGACCACCTCGTTCAACCTGATGGTCGACCAGCTGTCGCGGCGCATGGAGCGCGACCGCCGGTTCGCCGCCGATGTGAGCCACGAGCTGCGCTCGCCGCTGCAGACCCTGTCCGCCGCCGCCAGCGTGCTGGCCCGCCGCCGCGCCCACCTCGATCCGCGTACGGCGACCGCCGCGGCGCTGCTCACCGAGGAGGTCGAGCGCTTCCAAGACCTGGTCACGGACCTGATCGAGCTGTCCCGCAGCGACCAGGCCGCCGACCGCACCTCGGTCGACGTGCCCGCGCTGGCGCGCCGCCTGTGCCGGGCCCGCGGCCTGAGCGTGAACCTGGTGTCGATCGCCCAGGGCAGCGACGCGATCTGGCAGGTGGACCGCCGACGCTTCGAGCAGATCCTGGTCAACCTCATCGACAACGCGCAGCGCCACGGCGGCGGCGCGGTCGCCGTGCGCCTGGGCGGCCGCCGGATGCTCGGGTACTACGTCGAGGTCGACGACGAGGGCCCAGGGGTCAGCCCAGCCGACCGGGAGTCGATCTTCGACCGGTTCGTACGCGGCCGGACCGCCGGAGCCCGCGGCGACAGCGAAGGCACCGGCCTCGGCCTGTCCCTGGTCGCCCAGCACGTGCAGGCGCACGGCGGCCGTGTGCACGTGACCGACCGCCCCGGCGGCGGCGCCCGCTTCCGCATCGACCTGCCGAAGGTGGCCCAGTGACCCCGCGTCCATCACCGTCCCGGCCTGCCCGGCGGCCGCTGCCGGGACTGTCCTCCGGGCGCGTGCTCCGATCCGCGCTGGTGTTGCCGTCGCTGCTGGTGCTGCTCGCCGCCGGGTGCGGGGTGCCGGTCGAGGACACCCCGCGCGTGATCGAGGTGGGCACGCCGTCCCGGGCGGCGACGGGCGCGCCCTCGGCCGCCGCGTCCGGGCCCGCCGCGGAGAGCCTGTACCTCATCAGGGACGGCTCGCTGGTCCCGGTGCAGCGCCGGCTGGCCGCCGAACCTGACCCGCAGCGCCTGCTCGGCGACCTGCTGGCCGGGCCGACCGAGGCGGAGCAGGACCGCGGCCTGGGCACCGCGCTCGGCGGGCGCGACGTCGTCGCGTCGGTGCGGCTGATCGACGGTGTCGCGCACGTCGAGCTGCCCGCGGGCATCGAGAACACCGGCCGCAACGACGACGTGCTCGCCTTCGGGCAGATCGTGTGCACGCTGACCAGCCGCCGCGACGTCACCGGCGTGGTGTTCACCCGGCAGGGCGCGCGGATCGGGGTGCCCCTGCCCGACGCCTCGCTGAGCCAGGACCCGCTGCGCGCCGCCGACTACGCCGCGCTGATCGCCAACGGCTGAGCACCCCGGGCAACTACGCTGCAAGGGTGACCGAGTCCGGCGCGGTGGACCTCGACCGGCACGTCTACGGGGCGGCCGACGCCCCGATGACGCTGGTGGAGTACGGCGACTTCGAGTGCCCGTACTGCGGCGCGGCCGCGCCGGTGCTGCGCCGCCTGATCGACGAGTCGGACGGCGTGGTGCGGCTGGTCTACCGGCACTTCCCGCTGTTCACGGTGCACCCGTTCGCGCTGACCGCGGCGCTGGCCGCCGAGGCCTCCGGCGACCGCTTCTGGGAGATGCACGACCTGCTGTTCGCCCACCAGAGCCGGCTCACCGACCCCGACCTGGAGAACTACGCGCAGATGCTCGACCTGGACTCGGTGACCGGCGAGGCGGCCCAGCCGTACCGGCCCGCCGTCGAGACCGACTACCGCTCCGGTGTCACCGCCGGCGTCCGCGGCACCCCGACCCTCTTCGCCGACGGCAACCTCTACCAGGGCAAGGTCGAACTCGCCGCCCTCCGCAGCTCCCTAGGCCTGCGCCACTGACCGAAGCGAAGGAAGGGCACCTTCTACACGGACGTCCGTTAAGAAGGTGCCCTTCCTTCGCTTTCAGCGTTCGCTGAGGGTGGGGTCGCGCCAGGGGCCGGTGGGGAGTTCGGGCATGCCCTCGGAGTCGTCGACGGTGCACAGGGGCAGGCGCTCGCCGAGGCAGCGCAGGGCGACAGAGCCGAGCACGGCCGCCAGCAGCGAGCCGGCCAGTACGCCGATCTTGGCTTCGGCCTGCAGGAGCGGGTCCTTGAAGGCCAGGTCGGCGATGAACAGGGAGATGGTGAAGCCGATGCCGGCCAGCACCGCGCCGCCGATGAGATGCCCGTAGCGCACCCGGCCGGGCAGCTCGCCCCAGCCGGTGCGCAGGGCCAACGCCGCGCCGAGGCTGATGCCGATGGTCTTGCCCGCGACCAGCGCCACCACGATGCCGATGGTCACCGGCGACGTGGCCGCCCGGCGCAGCGTCTCGGCGTCCAGCCGCACACCCGCGTTGGCCAGGCCGAACACCGGGATCACCAGGAACGCGCTGACCGGGTGCAGCGCGTCCTGCAACCGGTCGTTGGGCGGCACTGTGGCCCGCGCCGCGGCGGCCGCCAGCCGGGCCCGGACAGCGTCGGCGCGCTCGATCACCGCCCGGCCGTAGAAGCGCAGCCGGTCGACCTGCTCCGGCTCCACGGGCGTGGCCGGCACGAGCAGCCCGACGATCACCCCGGCGAGCGTCGGGTGCAGGCCGGAGGCGAACACGGCCACCCACAGCAGCAGGCCGACGACGACGTATGCCTGCAACTGCCAGACCCGCGCCCAGCGCAGCCCGACCAGCACCAGGGTCAGCACCAGCACCGCCACCAGCGCGAGCGCCGACACTCCGCCGGTGTAGAAGATCGCCATCACCGCGATCGCGGCGATGTCGTCGGCGATGGCCAGCGTCAGCAGGAACAGCCGCAGCTGGTCCGGGCAGCGCGGCCCGAACAGGGCGAGGACCCCGACGACGAACGCGGTGTCGGTCGAGATCGGAATGCCCCAGCCGTGCAGTGCCGGCGGCGACGGGTTGAACGCCAGATAGATCAGCGCCGGCATGATCACGCCGCCTAGCGCGCCCAGCACCGGCGCCAGCACGGCCCGGGGGCGGCGCAGCTCCCCGACCGTCAGCTCGCGGCTGATCTCCAGGCCGACGGTGAGGAAGAACAGCGCCATCGCCAGGTCGTTGACCCAGTGCCGCAGATCGAGGTCGATGCCGATGTCGCCGATCCGGACCGAGGCCTGGGTGTGCCAGAACTGCTCGTAGCCGCCGCCGGGCAGGTTGGCCCAGATCAGCGCCAGCACCGTCGCGATGAGCAGCAGCAGGCCGCCGCCGGCCTCGGTGGCCAGGAAGCGCTGCAGCGGGTACGACACGTGCGGCACCGGAATGTGCACCCGCGGACGAGGACCGGGCCGCGGCGGCCTCGGCTCGGTGTTCTGCGCGCTCACCGCGCCCCATCCGCGTGTTTCGTCACGCTTCCCATGATCTCGCGCACGGGCGCTGCGGCCTGGCCGTTTCCCGGACCTGAACCACTCCGCCGCCCCGCCCGTCCCCGAGGACAAGACGCGATCGTCGGCCACGCGCGGCCGAACAGGCGGGACACGACCGTCGTCCCGACGGGTTCAGTCCGGGCGGGGCGCACACCAAGGTCATTCGACTTGCCTGGCACATGGGCGAATGCGACCTCAAGATACGCACAGGTGCCTGGCAAGTCGGACGATCATGAGGACCGTGTGCTCGCCTGACCCGGGCGGGCGGCGCGGCCGCCCGCCCGGGTCGGGGGGTCAGGAGACCGGCACCGGCCAGAGCACGCCCGCCGAGCCGCCGCCGCGGCGGACGGGTTCGGCGGCGGCGAGCAGGCGGCCGTGGCCGAGGAACTCGATGCCGGTCGCGGCGCCGATCTCCGGGCTGGCCGCGAACGTGTGGCCGAGCGCCGTCAGGCCGGGGATGTCCGGGGCGAAGTCCGCCTCGGCCAGCACGGCCGCCGTGTTGCGCTGGGTCGCGCGGGCGGCGGCGACCGCCTCCGGCAGGGTCATGCCCAGGTCCAGGCGGTTCACCAGGATCTGCAGCACGGTCGTGATGATCGTCGAGCCGCCGGGGGTGCCGACCGCGAGGAACGGCTTGCCGTCGGCGAGCACGATCGTCGGCGACATCGAGCTGCGCGGCCGCTTGCCGGGGCCGGGCAGGTTCGGGTCGGGCGCGCTGCCCTGGGTCGGGGTGAAGTTGAAGTCGGTCATCTCGTTGTTGAGCAGGAAGCCCCGGCCCGGCACGACCATGCCGTTGCCGCCGGTCTGCTCGATGGTCAGCGTGTACTCGACCACGTTGCCCCAGCGGTCGGCGACGGTCAGGTTGGTCGTGGACTGGCCCTCGGTCACCGCAGGGCTCGGCATGGCCGCCGCGCAGCCGCCGTACGAGCCGTCGGGTTCACCCGGCGCGACCGGCTTGACCAGCGCCTGCGCCGGATTGATCAGGCAGGCCCGCTCCTTGGCGAACCCGTCGGAGAGCAGCTGCTCCAGCAGCGGGCGCGGAGTGTTGTCGCCGACGAAGCGGTTGCGGTCGGCGAACGCCAGCGCGGACGACTCCAGGTAGTGGTGCAGCGCCTCGGTGCGGGTGAGCGCGCTCAGGTCGGTCTGCTCCAGGATGTTCAGCGCCTCGCCGACGGCCTGACCGCCGCTGGACGGCGTCGGCATGCCGTACACGTCGTAGCCGCGGTAGGACACCCGGGTCGGCTGCGGTGTGCGCACCTGGTAGGCGGACAGGTCGGACAGTGCCATGGTGCCGGGGCGGACCGGGTAGGCCCAGGTGCCGATCGGCACGTCGGCCACCGGCGGGTGCTGCACGGTGTCGACGATGTCGCGGGCGATCGCGCCCCGGTAGAACGCGCCGGCGCCGTGCCGGGCGATCTCCCGGTAGGTGTCGGCCAGGTCCGGGTTACGGAACACGGTGCCCGCCTCGGGTGGCAGCCCGCCCGGCAGGTACAGCGCGCTGGTGGACGAGAACTGCCCGAACGCGGCCGCGTTGTCGCTGATCTGGGTGCGGAACGTGGTGTCGACGACGAAACCGCGGTCGGCGACCTTCGCCGCCGGGCGCAGCGCGTCGGCCAGGTCGGTCGTGCCCCACTTGCGCAGCGCCTTGTCCCACGTGGCCAGGGTGCCGGGCACGCCCGCGGCGATGCCGCTGACCCGGGCCTCCTGGAACGCGTACGGCAGACCGGTCGCCGGGTCGACGAACGCAGTCTCCCCCATCGACATCGGCGCGGCCTCCCGGCCGTCGATGGTGTACACCTTCCGGTCCTTGGCGCTGTAGTAGACCAGGAAGCCGCCGCCGCCGATACCGGCCGAGAACGGCTCGGTCACGCCCAGCGTCGCCGCCGCCGCGATCGCCGCGTCGATCGCGTTGCCGCCCTTGCGCAGCACCTCCAGGCCGACCTTGGTCGCGTCGAGATCGACGGTCGCGACGGCGCCGCCGTATCCCGTCGCCACCGGGACCTTGTCCAGGTCAGGTGGCCTCGGGCTCGCCTGGACGGGCCCGGCGGCGGCGGTCGACGCCAGGGTCGCGACGGCGATGCCGGCGAGCGCACGGCGGTGGCGCAGTCTCATGGACTTCCTCCCGGATCGGATCAGGTCGATGTCTTCACCGTATGCCGGATGGCCGCCGCGCGCACGCCGAGTCGTGGTCAGAACCGCCGGGTGAACGGTTCCGGTTTGCGCATACGCACCAGCAGGAGCAGTGGCAACAGGACATACGGCAGGTTGAACGACAGGAACTTGACCGGGTTGGGGGTCTGCCACTGCGGCTCGCCGAAGAACTCCACACCGAACACGATGATCCCGGTGATCGTCGAGATCATCGTGGCGTAGATGACCGCCGGGAGCTGGATCCAGTTGCGGCCGCGGATCAAGGCGTACACCAGTACCAGGTAGAAAGGCATGTAGACCAGGGCGGACAGGCCGGTGACGATGCGCATCCACACCGGGGGGTGCATGAACAGCGGGTCGGTGTCGTGGGCGTACCAGTAGTTGGAGTTGAGGATGACGTTGTCCGACGGCTCGCTGAAGTCGAAGCCCAGCGTCGGCATCAGGTCGGCGATCAGCGACGTGATCGTGAAGACGCTGAACACGACCGCGAAGAAGATGTCGATCCGGCGTTCACGCAACGGCAGGTTGGCGCTCATGGGGTGTCCTCACTCGGTGCGAGGGTGATCGATTGGCAGGCAATGTACTGCCTCGATCACGCGTACGGCACCCCGCGATCAGCTCGCCCTGAACCCTGCCACGAAGCGCCGCTGCCAGGGCGTCTCCACGGCCCGCGGGTGGTAGCCCGCGCGCACGTACGCCACGGCCCGGTCGGCGGGCACCCCGTCGAGCACCGCCAGACAGGCCAGCGCGGTGCCGGTGCGCCCGATCCCGCCGCCACAGGCGACCTCGACCCGCTCGTCCCCGGCCCGCTCCAGCACCTCGACCAGCGCCTCCCGAAACGCGGCCCGATCCGCGGGCAGCCAGAAATCCCGCCACCGCACCCACCGCGCCGCCCAGGGCGTCTCCGGCGGCGGCCCGCCGAGCAGGTACAACGCGAACTGCGGCGGCGCTCCCTCGGGCAGCGGGCGGCGCAGGCCGCGCCCCCGCAGCCACCGGCCGGACGGCAGCCGAAGCACCCCCGGCCCGCCTTCCTCCCACGTCGCCACCGGCCGACCGTAACAGCCCCGCGAGCGCACGCCGGAATCGTCGCCTCCCATGATCCGTTTTTGTGGACGCTGGACGCCCTGTCGGGGCACCTGGCGTCCACAAAAACGGATCATCACGAGCACAGCATCCGTTTCGCCCGTTCTTGACCGAGCGGTGTCCGAAACGACTCAGCCCAAGCGGTCGTCAAGGTGGGTTCCAAGCCCTGCCAGGCGTCTGCGGGCGTCGGTGTCGCCGTTGAGGCGCCAGCGGAGGAAGTCGGTGGTGGACTCGGCGACGAGATCGAAGTCCGGGTCGGCCGGGGACATGAACGGGTTGCGGTGGGTGCCTGTCGGGAGGGTGAGGAACGCCTTCGGCCAGGGCACGGCGTCGTACGCGGCGCGGCCCTGGCCGATCGTCACGACCTGGTCGCCCATACCGTGGATGAACAGCATCGCCGCCGGATCGCCCCGGAACTCCGCGCCGACGTCGCGGGCGCTGCCCGCCAGCACGATCCCGGCCTTCAGCCGCGGGTCCCGCCACTTGCCCAGCGCGCCGACCGTGGTCATGCCGCCCAGCGAGTGCCCGCCGGCCGCGATCCGGTCCGGGTCGATCCGGCCGAACAGCGCGTCGCCCTCCTGAGCAGCGTGCGCGAGCAGCGCGTCGAGCACGGCGGTGACGTCCTGCGGCTGGTTGAGCAGGTCCATCACGTCGAGTTTCGCCGCCGCGCCGTTGGTGTACGGGAACGTCGGCGCCGCCACCGCGAACCCCGCGACCACCCAGTTCGCGATCAGGTCGGCGTACTCCGACACCCGGCAGGTGTACCCGTGCACGAACACCACCAGCGGGTGCCGGCCGTGGCCGGGCGGTAGGTGCACCTCGGTCGGCAGCGGCCGGTCCGGCCCCCTGGCCAGGTCCAGCCGCACCACCTTGGACGGCTCGGCCTCCCCCGCCGGTGCGGGCGAACCGCATCCGGCCAGCAACAGCAGTCCCGCAGCGATGATCGCAGTCCGGCGACGCAACGCAACCTCCCCGTCGTATGGCGTTCCGTAGGAACTACGCGACGGGTCCTCGACCCGGTTGCTCCCTCGACCGCACCCATCGACGCGGACAAGCCGCCGGACGTGCCGGTCCGCACGGGGCGACGGGCTTCCGCCGCGTTCCGGCCGCCGTTATGCTCCCGCACCATGATCTTCTCCCGGAAGCGGCGTCCCGATCAGTCCGCGGCGATCGCCGCGTTCTGGGCGGCCTGGCCGCAACTGCGCACCCGGTCCGAGGCGGCGATCGCCGCCCGAGGCTTCCCCGACGACCTGGTCGCGGACCTGTCGGCACTGGTCCACGCCATCCACCCCGACCTGGAATGGGAGTTCAGCAAGGGCCGGGTGGCCGAACACGCGTTCATCGTCAGCGCGGCGGGTGCGACGTCGCTACGCGCCATCGCGTACCGCTGGCGGCAGGGTGCCCCGGCGGCCGACGCCACCTGGGAGTTCCACGACGCCCGGCAGGCCGAGCCGGAGATGTTCGAGGCCGCGCTGCAGATCGAAGGCCACCGGGTGGAGCTGGCCGAGCTGCGTTACGCCTTCACCCTCGACGAGCCGCGCAGCGAGTACGACCTCGTGGTCTTCCACCCCGTGTTCGCCACGATGACCCAGAACGAGCGGCTGCGGCTGGCGTTCCTGCCGCTGGCGTGGCTGCTGGGCGAGGACGCGGTCGAGATCTGGATCGGGAGCGTCGACGCCGCCGCCGAGTGCCCGGCCGGGGCGCAGCCGCCGCGGCAGCTGGCCGCGGCGGTCGCGGAGCTGGCGGCGCAGTATCGCGAGGAGACCTGGGTGCTGATGGGCAACAGCCCCGACGCCGAGGTCCCGCGCATCGCCACGGTGCAGCGGCCGCTCAAGCCCGCCCGCTGGCCGGTGCTGGACACGCACGTCGCGATCACGCTGGCGTTCCGCGGCCGGGACAACGGCATGCCGGAGCCGGACGCGCTCACCGCGCTGCGCGACTTCGAGGACCGGCTGCGGGACGTGCTCGTCGACGCCGAGCACATCGCCCATGAGACCAGCGAGGGAATGCGGACCTTCCACGTGTACGCCGACTCGGCCCGCTTCTCCGCCGACGCCGTCGAGAAGCTGGCCAAGGCCTGGTCTGGGGGCCGGGCGAAGGTCAAGGTCAGCGCGGACCACGGCTGGGAGCGCGTGCGGCACCTGCTCCCGTGACCTGCTCAGGTGCGCAGGGTCTGCCGGGGTGAGCGGCCGTACTCCTCCCGGTAGACGGCCGCGAAGCGGCTCAGGCTGGTGAAACCCCAGCGGCGGGCGACCGCGGCCACGGTGTCGCCGCGGGTCGGGTCGGCGGTCTGCAGGTCGCGGTGGGCCCGGGACAGCCGGACCCGGCGCAGGTACGCCATCGGCGTGCTGTCGGCGTGCCGGGCGAACGCCGCCTGCAGCCCGCGCGAGGAGATCCCGGCCGCCTCGGCGATGTCCTCGACGGTCACCGGCTCGTGCGCGTGCGCGTCGATGAAGGCCACCGCGCGCCGCAGCGCCGCGGGGGCGACCCGGCCCGGCTCGCCGACGTACCCGGTGGCGGTGGTGGTGTTGGGGAAGGTCGCGATGGCCGTGGTGGCGGCCAGGTCGACGGCGGCCGCGTGCACGAGCGGGTTGGCCAGCGGCGTGTCCGGCGTGTTGAGCGTGTGGAACAGGTATGCCATGGTGTCGCGCCAGTGCCGGCCCGCCTCGGCGGAGACGGGGGCCATGCCGTCGAAGCGGAAGTCGGCCAGCGCGATGCCGGTGCGGGCCGCGACCCGGGCGACCCGGTCGACCGGCAGGCGCAGCAGCCGCAGGTCGAAGTCGCTCCAGCGGACGGTCAGCGGCGTGCCCGTCGGGTAGAGGAAGGCCCCGCCGCGCCCCGGCCGCAGCTCCTCCCGCCCGGCGCGGACGACGAGGTCGGAGTTCAGCGACACCACGAACATCAGGTACGGCAGCGGGTCGGTCACCGTCTCCACGGTCGCGGTGTGCCGCACGCTGTCCATGCCGAGTTCGCCGGCCTGCACCACGTGCTGGCGGAACCGGAAGTCCTCGGCGCCGCCGAACAGCCGCGGCCGGTGCTCGACGTACGACTCGCGGAGGACCTCGTTGGCCACCTCCACGTCCCCGGTCGCGAACTCGCGTGCCCGTACGCGCAGCGCAACACCCTCAGCCATCTCACCCATCCCCGGTGCGGCGGACCCGGCCGTGGTGGCCGGGGTGCCTATCCGGCAAACGACGGTCCGGGGAACCTGGTGTTGCACCGGTGGAACGCGACGCGGGTTCGCGTCCGGCGGGTCAGCTTGCGAGCGCGGCCGGGCGGGCCACGGTGACCACGGTGCCCTCGTGCCGGGCCTGCTCGGCGGCGAACGTGGCCAGGTGGGAGTTGAGCGTCTGGGCCGGGCCGGACAGGATGCGCGCCGGGTCGCCGGCGGCCACCGCGGCGGTGAACGCGTCCATCAGCCCGGCGTCGCCGCCGCCGTGCCCGCCCGCGGCGTCAGCGCCGCCCCCGGTCGCCGGGTCGTGGCTGGTCGCGGTGCCGGTGGTGAAGTCGTGCACGGTCACGCTGACGCCGTCGCAGACCAGCTCGCCACGGGTGCCGAAGACGCGGGTGCGCCGGTGCCCGCCGGTGTTGAAGGCGTTCATGGTGAACGACGCGGTCACCCCGCCGTCGAACTCCATCGCGACCACCTGGTGGTCGACGACGTCGTTGTCGCACGCGTACACGCAGCGCCCGTAGGGTCCTTCGCGCAGCGCGGCGGTGAGCGCCTCCTCGGTGAACACCGGCGTGACCACCGACAGCGGCCAGCTGTGCTCGCCTCGGGCCAGCCGGTCGCGGTAGAGCCGGGGTGACGAGTACGGGCAGTCCGGCTCGACGGCGCAGTCCAGGCAGCGGTCGGCGGCACCGGCCGGGCGGTTCTCGGGGCGGAAGTGGCGCAGCCCGCCGAAGCTGGACACGCGGGCGATGTCGCGGCCGACGATGTGCTGCAGCCAGTCGATGTCGTGGCAGGACTTGGCCAGCAGCATGAAGCTGGACAGATCCTCGCGCCGCCAGTTGCCGCGCACGAACGAGTGCGCCTGGTGCCAGAAGCCGACCGGCTCGTGGTGCTGCACCGACACCACGTCCCCGATCGCCCCGGCGTCGATCAGGTGCTTGACCAGCCGGGTGTACGGGGCGTACCGCAGCACGTGGCACACGGCGAGCATCACGCCGGCCTCGCGTACCGCGTCGACGATGCGCACGCACTCCTGCGGGGTCGGTGCGAGCGGCTTCTCCAGCATGATGTGCAGGCCGCGCGCGGCGGCGGCGACGGCCGGGTCGGCGTGCCCGGCGTCCTGGGTGGCGATGACGACCGCGTCGGCCGCGAGGTCCCCGTCGGCGAGCAGCAGCCGCCAGTCGTCGTGCTGCCCGGCGGGGTCGATGCCGTACGCCACGGCGAAGCGGGCCCGCCGCTCGGGGTCGGGTTCGGCGACGGCGACGAACCGGGCCCGGTCGGGGTGGGCCAGGGCCCAGCGGGCGTACGCGTTGCCGCGGTCACCCGCGCCGATCAGTGCCAGACGCACAGGATTCACGAGGACACTCCCGAAGATCGGTTCCCGGTCCCGGCCACTATAGGAACCGTTTACTGGTACGGCAAGCAGCGGCCGGGCCCGGAACGTAACACGTCCCGGACCCGGCCGTCCCCTCCCGCCCGCCGCGGGCGGAGCCTCAGACGCCCTTGGTGAAGGTGTCGCACTGGCGGCCGTCGCCGGTGCGGTAGCCGGTGTTGAACCAGTCGCTGCGCTGCTTGGCGGTGCCATGGGTGAACTTGGACTCGTCGACCCGCCCGCCCGACTTCTCCTGGATCTTGTCGTCGCCGATCGCGGCGGCCGCCTCCAGGGCCTGGTCGATGTCCTGCTGGGTGACCGACTTGAAGATCGCGGTGCCCTTGTTGTCCTTGGTCTCCACGGCGTGCTTGGCCCACACCCCGGCCAGGCAGTCGGCCTGCAGCTCCAGCTTCACCGACAGCGCGTTGGCGCTGCCCGGGTCGCGCTCGGACTGCCGCTGCACGTCCGCCGAGATGCCGAGCAGGTTCTGCAGGTGGTGGCCGTACTCGTGGGCGAGCACGTACGGCTGGGCGAACTGCCCGTCCGCGCCGAAGCGGCTGGCCAGCTCGTCGTAGAACGACAGGTCGATGTACACCTGCTTGTCCGGCGGGCAGTAGAACGGGCCCACCCCGCTGTCGGCCGGGCCGCAGCCGGTGTTCACGGCCTGCGAGAAGAAGACCGTGTCGGTCTGCTCGTAAGGCCGGCCGAACGTCTGCGGCATCGCCTGCTGCCAGTACGCCTGGATCGAGTTCACGTAAAGCGTGTTGCGGCACTCGGCGTTGTCGAGCCGGTCGGGGTTGGCTGTCGAGCAGGTCTGGCTCACACCCGGGCCGCCGTCGTCGCCGCCGCCGAACATCTGCGGGCCGAGGAAGGTGCCCACCAGCGCCAGCCCGATCACGATCAGCGTGCCGACGATGCCGCCGCCGACCGGGATCGGGATGCCGCCGAGGCCTCCGCCGCCTCCGCCGCCCCCGGATCCCCGGGCGTCGGTCACCTGGCTGGTATCGATGTCCGCGTTCTCGTTGAGGGTCATGCCGGCGCGATACCCCGCGCCGGCTGCCCCTTAACCGGTCACGAGACGGGCGCGAGGTCCATCACCGAGACCCGGCACACCGGCTCGCCCTCGACCACCACGGCGTGGATCTCCCGGTAGCCCGGACCGGGCTCCTTGGTGGTGATCCGGAAGAACGGCTGGCCGTCGCCGACCGACACGAAGTTGTCCGGCAGGTCCACCTCGGCCAGCGAGTTCCACTGGTGCTCGTCGCGGAACGTCGGGGCGGTGTCGGCGGTGTACCGCTGGTAGTTCTCCCCCAGCCAGACCGCCGCGGCGCGGGTGCACGAGCCGTAGTAGGTGCTCTCGTAGTCGTGCCGGGCCGTGGTGTAGCCGCCGGCCAGGGGGCTGAAGTACGAGTACTCGTACGGGTAGATGCGGGCGGAGGCGTAGAGGGCCTCGCCCTGGCCGAGCACCGCCGCGCCGATCAGCGCCCAGGCCAGCGCCGTGCGGCCGGAGTCGAACGACTCCCGCGCCCAGCGCACCAGCAGCACCGCGGCCAGCACGATCATGCCGGGCGCGACGAACAGGAACTGGCGCAGGCTGTTGTACAGCGTCGAGTGCGCGCCGATGATCAAAGCGAGCGGGAGCAGGATGTACGCCCCGACCAGCAGCATCCGCCCGTCCAGCCGTTGCCGGCGGACCAGCCCCACGACCGCGGCCACCGCGCCCGCGACGGTCAGCGCGACCACGGGCAGCGGCGAGCCGATCACCAGCCACCAGGGGGCGTAGTACCAGGGCAGCTGCGTCGAGCGGACCATCTCGCCGCCGAACAGGATCTCGTTGTCCCAGTCGTACTTCGCCATCGACTCGACCGACGACAGCAGCCCGTCGACCGGGTTGGTCAGCAGGAACGGCCAGAACACCGACATCACCAGGTACGCCGTGGTGCCGATGGCCAGCATCGCGGTGAACTGGTTGGTCAACTCGGTGCGCAGCTCCCGCCCGCGCAGCTTGTGGCCGTGCCGGACCCAGAAGCCGAGCGAGACGAATGCCAGCAGCCCGAACCACAGCAGCGCGTTGACCCGGATCGAGCCCGCGAAGCCGATCGCCGCGCCGACCCCGGCCAGCTCCAGCACCTCGAACCGGCGGTCCGGCTGCCGCCAGCGCCGCATCAGCCGCAGCACCAGCCACAGCACCAGGACCATCGCCACGGCCAGCGGGATGTCCTTGGAGTTGTTCATCATCTGGCCGGTGTAGCGCGGGTACAGCGCGAGGCCGACCGCGGCGGCCAGCCCCGCCCACGCGCCGAGGCGGCCGCGTCCGGCCAGCTCCCGGGCTGCCAGCGCGGTGATCAGCATGCCGAGCACGCCGAACAGCCCGTTGACGATCGTGCGGGTGTTCCAGATCTCCCCGGTCAGGTGCTGGAAGAACGCCACGATCAGCTCGAACCCGGCGCCGTGCTGCGGCATGTACAGGTAGTCCGGGAAGTCCAGGAACGAGCGGTCCGTGGTGCCGGACAGGTAGAACTTCAGCACCCTGGCGCCGTAGTCGTCCTGCATGTACTCGTCGTAGGTGCGGCCGTGGAAGCGGCCCTGCGCGACGGTGAACCAGGACATCACCAGCAGCAGGGCGCCGAGCAGCAGGTGCGGCAGCCGCTCACGCCACCACGGGGCGGCAGGCTCGGCGGCGACGGCGGGCGGGGCGTCGTCCGGGCTCGCGGTTTTCGGCTCGACATCTACATCGGACACGAAGCTGCTCCTGAGGTATGGGAACGGGCAGGTGCCAGACCCGCCGCCGGCGGGCCCCGGGCACCGGGGTCGGGGGCACCGCGCCGCCCGGATCGACGGGTCTCCCCACCGCAAGATTGTCGCCCAGCCTGCCGCCGAGCACCAGCCGCAGCCGAGCGCGTCGCCCTCCCGGCGGATCGGCGCTGCTCAGCGGGGCAGCTCCCCGCCGAGCAGCTGGACCGTGAAACCGTCCGGCCCGCGCTGCAGGGAGACGTACGCGCAGATCTGGTGGGCCAGCCACAGGCCCCAGCCGCCCGGACTCGCCCCGGGGACCAGGCCGACGAACGGGTCGGCCGGGCCGGGCCCGTGATCGGTCACCGTGACCACGATGCGGCCCGGGACGGCCCACAGCCGCAGCAGCACCGGCGGCCGGCCGTGCAGCACCGCGTTGGTGACCGTCTCCGTCGTCGCCAGCAGCAGGCCGCTGAGGTCGTCCTCGGCCAGGCGGGCGGTCGCCTGCAGCGCGACCAGCGCACCCCGGGCCTGCGCGGTCGTCGGCGCGCTCAGCTCGATCGCGGGCACGGTGTCCTCCAGCGGGTCGCGCCACGGCGTCACCCCCTCCGCCAGCAGGGCGAACGGGTCCTGGAAGGCGAGGTTGGCGGTGTGCCCGAGCGGTGTGGCGATGTGCGGGTGGGTGCGGCGCACGAAGTCGAGCACCTCGTCCGGCGTGGTCCGGGTGTCGTACGGGCACAGCCCCCACAGCGGGAAGTCGTCGTAGGCGTGGTTCACCGCGGCCTCGTAGCGCGCCCACCACTCCCACGGCACGCCCACGCCGGGATGCGGCACGTCACCGGCGACCCGGATCTGCGCGGCACCGGCCGCCACGTGCTCGGCCAGCATCTCCCGGTACCGCTTGATCGCACCGGCCGGCCGCTGGTACTGCGCGTCGCCGCGGACGAAGACGACCCCGCTGTCGGCGCCCAGGGCGTCACGGACCAGCCGCTCATGAGGTTCGGCGAACACGGCCAGCGTGGGCTCGCCCACGGCCACACCGTCGCTGAGGAAGGGGATGACGACCGAAAGGAACTCGTCGTCGGATGCGTAGAACGCCGTCTCGTGGAAGAAGCCGCGGTGTTCCGCGGCCGCGCCCGTCCTCACGACACCTGCTCGCGCATCATCGACTCCCCGCACGCCAGGCAGATACCCCCGACGTGTCCGCCCAACCTAACACGGGCACGTGAGATCGGCTCCGGTTCGCCGGCCCGGCGTCAGTCCAGCGGTTCGCCGCTGAGGTGGGCGTACACCCCGGCCACCTGCAGCACACGCAGGGCCATGCCGGCCGTGTTGACCAGGCGCAGGCCCCGGCCCGCCCCGACCGCGTCGTTGCGCGCCCGCACGAAGGCCCTGATGCCGGACGAGTCGATGAAGGTGACCGCGGTCATGTCCACCTCGACCGGCAGGCCCGGGTGCGCGGCAGCCGCCGTCGACAGCCAGCCGTGCAGGTCGTCCGCCACCGCCAGATCCACCTCGCCGCTCAGCGCGACGCGCACCACGCCGTCCGTCGCGACGACCTGGTGGCTCAGCTGGGGTGGTGGCAGGCTCACGCGAAGCTTTGTAGCACACCTGCCCGCGCGGGCGCTCGGGCGAGGTCAGCCGCCGACGTGGATGCCGGGCCGCCGCGCGGGGTCGGTGTCGCGCTCGCGCAGGATCTCCCGGACCACCGGCGGGGTGTCACCGCGCCCGAGGAACAGGTAGCGCAGCAGGTGGGTCAGCGGCGAGCCCTCGGACCACTCGAAGTAGCAGTGCGGGCGCACGCCGGTGGTGTCGCGCAGCGCGAGCAGGATCGCGGCGATGGCGTTCGGGGCGGCCGGGGCCGACGCCCGCAGCACCCGGTACTCGCCGACCTGCACACCGGTCACCTGGAGCACGTCGGCGAACATCGACGGGTCCACCACGTCGATCTCCAGGAACAGCACGTCGGCACGGCCCGGGACCGGATTCATGCCGCGCTGCTCGCGCTCCTTGGCGGAGTACTCCGCGACGTCGCCCGCCTGGCGGCGGTTGGCGATCAGGTTCAGCTGCCCGTCGTGGGCGATCGAGTCGGTGACGAACCGCCGGGCGCGGGTGTCGAACTCGATGTGCTTGACCCGCAGCTCGGTGGTGCGGGCGGCGCGGGAGATCAGGGAGATCACCACGATGGCGAGGATGAACATCGCCGAGATGGCGATGCCGTCGGGCTTCTCCCGGATGTTCTCGCCGAGGGCGTACAGCAGGACCAGGGTGAGCACCGCGAACCCGGCGGTCGCCCACCTACGCCGGTAACGTGCGGCCGAGATGGTCACCGCGACGCTGCCGGAGACCATCATCGCCAGGATGCCGGTGGCGTACGCCCCGGCCTGCGCCTCCACGTCGGCCCCGAAGGCGATCGTCACACCCACGCAGACGACCGTGTAGACCAGCACCACCGGACGGACCGCGCGGGCCCACTCCGGCGCCATGCCGTAGGACGGCAGGTAGCGCGGCACGATGTTGACCAGGCCCGCCATCGCCGACGCGCCCGCGAACCACAGGATCAGGATCGTGCTGATGTCGTAGACCGTGCCGAAGCCCTCGCCCAGGTGCTCGTGGGCGAGGTAGGCCAGGGCCCGTCCGTTGGCCGCGCCGCCCTCGGCGAACTCCTCCGCCGGGATCAGCACCGTGGTGACGAAGCTCGTCAGCAGCAGGTACACCGACATGACCAGCGCGGCGACGGTGAGCAGCTTACGGGTGTTGCGCACCCGTGACGCCATCCGGGTGCGGCCGTCGGAGCCCTCAGCGGCGACCAGCGGCATCATGCTCACGCCGGTCTCGAAGCCGGACAGGCCCAGCACCAGCAGCGGGAACGCCAGGATCGCCGGGCCGAGCATCCC
>NZ_JBEZEB010000020.1:0-94191 GCF_040648615.1 Catellatospora sp. NPDC049111
CGGCCCGCCCCCACCGGGTGGCGGTGGCGGATCGTCGGTCGGCGGGATCGGCGCGGGCAGTGCCGTGATCGGCTTGAGCTGCCCCAGGCCGACCTCGACGTCGTGGTACACGTTGGCGAGGGTGTCCAGCAGCTCGCGGGCCTTGCGGCTGATGTCCTGGTCGATGTCGGGATAGGACGACGAGGTGTAGATCGTCTCGCCTTCGCTGGTGACGAACCAGGGCCGGTGCGGCTCCGGTATCGACCAGCGCCCGGTGTAGCTGGGCGGGGTGACGATCCAGACGGCCGTCTGCCGCCAGTGCTCGTACAGCTCGGTGTAGCGGTCGTGGGTGCGCTGGGCGCCCTCGTGGTTGAGCGCGATCATGTCGTTGATCGCCTTGTCCAGGCCGATGCCGGCCCGGTTCATCTCCTGGATCCAGTTCTCGCCGCCGTTGATCAGCCGCTGGTTCTGGGTGATCATGCGGCGGATGCTGCCCAGCACCGCGTCGAAGGCCCGCGACGCGTCGCCGGTCCAGGCGTCGTCGGTGATGAGCTTCTTGCGCTGCTGCATGACGGCGATGTACACGGAATTCAGGGCGAGCCCGGCGTTGACGACCTTCTGCCCCATGTCGAAGAGGTGCTGCGGATTGGTCGCGCCCTTGTCGTTGACGTGGGTGTAGCCGTCCCGGCTGACGTCACCGACCAGCAAGGCCTGGACCTTGCGCCAATCCCAGTCGCTCCACTCCGGCATGGCGTGCGCCTAACTCACGATCGAATTGATGTCGTCGAGGACGAACGGGTCGTTGCTCTCGTCGGAGTCCTTCAGCAGCGTGGCCGCGCTGACCAGCACACCGTCGCAGTCCACGAAGACGTTGCTCAGCGTGGCGAGCACCGTCTCCCAGTCCTTGGCGCCGGCCTCGATCACGGTCTTGAGGCTCTTGCCCGGTTCGAAGTCGCCGATGGACAGCACGACCGGGTAGAAGTCGCGCTGGGGGCCGTCCAAGGTCGCCGGCAGGCCACGGAACACCTGCGCGGCGCCGTTCATGGCGGCCGGGTCGACCTTCAGCTCCTTGCCCATGGCCTGCTCCCTCCTTCGCCGAACCGTGTCAGATCTTGGAGGCCCGGTTGTCGGCGTCCTGGTAGTTCTCGACCTTCTGCAGCAGGCGCTTGATGCTGGCCTCCATGTCGGTGTGCATGACGGTCGCCTGGCTCTTCCAGGTCGCCGCGACGCTGACGTAGGTGCCCTCGCTCAGTGCGCTCCAGTTGGCGAAGTTGTTGCGCGCGGTGGACTCCATGCGGTCCACGATGCCGTTGAGGCGGGTGTTCTCGGCGCGCAGCCGGTCGGCCGCGTGCAGCACGGCCTCGTAGGTGATTCCGAACGCCATGACTGTCTCCTTCGGATGTGGCGGGTGTCGGGTGGGACGGCGACGTCAGCTGTTCTGGGCCTCGACGTCCTCCATGATCACGATCATCTGCTGGAACCAGTTGGTCAGCTGCGTCATGGGCTGGGCGACCATGCGCTGGTAGTCGGCCAGCCAGTTGTCGATCTCGGCGTTGTACGCGGTACGGGCCTGGCCGTACCAGCTGTTGCCGATGCCCCGCACGCCGCCGTCGACGGCGCTGCGCACCTGCTCGGCTTCCCGCTCCAGGTCGCGGAACTGCTGCAGCGCGGCCCGCAGTTCCGCTACGGGGATGTCAAGGGTGTTGGCCATGTCCATTCACCTTCCAGGTTCGACAGCGACCGATCGCGCTGACCGTAACGGCGCGGTAACCGCTCTCCCAGGCCCAAACAGGAGGGTGGGTCCCCGGGCCCACTACCTGGCCCGACGTGTCGGGTGTCAGCCGGACGCGGCCGCCACCGGATCGAGCACCGGACCTGACGGCACGAGCGCCAGCAGGGTCGCGGGCAGGTCCACGGCCGTGACGCCTCCGTAGCCGAGCGCCGCGACCGCCGCGTCGGTCATCGGGTAGCGCACGCCGACGTCGGTGATCAGCCAGCGGGCGCTGCCGGGACGGCCGGGCGCGGTCTCCGGGCGCACCAGCACCCCCGCCCCGGCGGCCACTGCGACCAGGGTCGCCGAGCGCTGGTCCACCGCGCCCGGCGGCGGGGTGGCCGCGCGCAGGTGTCCGACCCGTGCGGTGACCAGCGCCAGGCTCGCGTCGGCGCCGAACGTGGCCCGCGCGCACAGCACCTGCTCGCCCAGGTCATTGGGGTCCAGCAGCTGCGGCGGCCGGGCCGGCAGGCCGCCGTCGCCGATCGGCCGGCCGGAGACCGGGGCCGACACCACGCCGGCGGAACTGACCGCCACCGCGCGCGGGCTGCCGTCGTACGCGGCCCGGCTGCGCGGGTCGGCGAGGATCAGCTCGGCCATCGTCGGGGTCAGCGAGGCCAGTCCGTCGGCGAGCACCAGCCGGAAGCCCGCGCTGTCGTCGTCGGCTCCGGACACCCGCAGCACCTGCCCGACCCGGGTGGGCCTGCCGTCGACGGCCGGTCCGGGCGCTCCGACGTCGGCGATGGGCGGCGGGGCCAGGTCGGGCCCGGCCGGCAGGCCGTTGAGCCAGGTGTCGGCGACCGGCACGGGCCGCACGCCGTCGAGGGCCAGGGCGACCGCGGCGGCCGGGTCGGCGACCCGCATGCGGCGGTTCCCCCAGATGAGGTAGCGGGTGCCGGCGGGGGTGGCGACCAGCGCCGCCCGGTCGACCGGGGTGGCGGCGAGGTCGGCGGCGCCGATGGCGAGCAGCACGGCCGGCCGGGACTGGCCGGTGACCTCGGGCGTGCTGGTGGCGCAGACCAGCCACGGGTCGCGGCTGAGCCGGGCGACCGCGGGCAGTGAGTCGGGTGCGCCGGTGATGCCCACGGGCAGCCCGTGCGGCACGCCGTCGAGCGACTTGACCGACACCGAGCGCACGGTGGAGTCGGGGCCGGTCAGCAGCAGCGCGGAGGCGCGGTTGCGGACCGGGCGCAGGACGCCGGCGGTGCTGTCGTAGACGTAGGCGGTGCCGGTCTCCTTCTCGACGATGATGGTGCCCGGTTCGCGCCAGGAGGTGTTGCCGCCGGGGAAGAAGAAGCCGTACGCCCCGCAGCCCGCGACGATGATCGCGCCGATGATCAGCCCGGCGAACGCGGCGACGCTGAACCGGCGGGTCGGGGTCTCCAGCGCGTCGGGCTCGCCGGTCAGCAGCGCCGAGCGCAGCCGCCCGACGACGAAGTTGTGGGCCTGGAGCTGGTCGCGTTTGGTCTGCACGGTCAGCCGGCCAGGCCGCGGACGTAGCCGTACACGCCGAGCACCGCCAGCAGCAGCGGGATCAGCGCGACCGCGAGGGTGGTCTCGAACAGCTCCGCGGCGCGGCCCCAGTAGGGTCGCGGCCGGCGGCTGTCGGGGGTGCGCACGACGGCCAGCAGGCCGAGTCCGGTCACGAGTGCGGCGGCGGGCAGGCCGATCAGCTGGAACGCCGGCCCGGTCAGCCGCAGGGCCAGCAGCAGCAGGCCCCATCCGGCGGCGGCGGTCAGCGCCCAGCGGGCCCAGGCCCCGGTGAGCAGCCGGGTGCGCAGCAGGAGCAGCACGCACACCGCCGCGGCCAGCGTCGGCGGGGCCCAGCCGGCCCGGTCGGCGAGCAGCCACAGCCCGCCGGCGGCGACCAGCGCGATCGCGAGATGCCCGGCGGTCAGGTAGCGGTCGACGACGATCGTGCGTTCCTGCAGCGCGGCGTCGGGCACGGGTTCCACGTCGCGGGTGATGTCCTCGGGGGTGGTGGGCAGGTCGGGCAGCCGCAGCCCGCCCAGCCGGAACGCCAGCGACGGCAGTTGCGGGCTGATCAGCAGCGCGAACACGGTGATCACGGCCGCGGCGGCGAGCGGTGTCAGCAGGCCGCCGGCGGCCAGCAGCGCTCCGGCGGTCACGGCGGCGCTGGTGGCCACGACGACGAAGGCCATGGGCCGCAGGTCGCCGACGGCCACGGCGACGGCGACGCTGACCGCGGCGGCCATGGCCACTGCGGCGGCCAGGCGTGCGGCGAGGTCGGGTGGCGCCTGCCCCGCGGCGGCTCCGCTCATCAGTACAGGCGTGAGCTGGCCTGCGGCCGCGGCGTAGAGGACCGCGCCGCCGCCCAGGACCAGACCGGCGATCCGGTCGGCCAGGGCACGGGCGGCAAGGGTCGCGGCCAGCAGCAGTACGGCGGACATGCCGGCGGCGGTCAGCGCGTGGGCCGAGCCGGCCTGCGGCGACAGCGGCGCGGCCAGGCCCGCGGCGAGGGCGACGGCCGCCGCCGCGCGCAGGGTGTGCCGGGCGCGGGTGGGGTTCCACCGGCCGGGACGCTGCCGGACGCCTGCGGCGACGCCTTCGATGAGGTCGTCATGGGCGAAGGTCGGCATGGGATTGTCACGGACGTTGAGGTAGACGACGTCTCCGTCGCGCAGGCCCAGGGCGGCCGCGGTCTGCTCCTCGTCGAGCGGCTTGCCGCCGAGTTTCTGCAGTACGGCGCCGCGGCCGGCGACTTCGCGGGCGGTCTCCTCGCCGAGCAGGTCGACGATGGCCGGAGTCACGTCCGCCAGGGTCAGCATGGCGGGGACGGCGAGGTCGATGCTGCCGTGGGGCCCGATGATCGTGAGCCGGCAACGCTCTGCGGAGGTGCTGACGTTCACAGTGACCCTCTCCCTGCCACGGCGTGGCGACCACAGCAGGCTAGCGGCGGTGACCGGGCCGAACATGGGCCCGCGGGCCCAAGCCGCCTGCCCCCGCGGCACGCAGAATGAACGGGTTCCGCCGCCCGCTCACTGGGAGAACCCATGACCACGGTGATCTTCCGCCGGCCCGTGCGACAGCCAGGGCCTCCGCTCCCCCGCGGCGAGATGATCCTGCAGGAGCCCCCGACCCTGCCCGAGCTGAGCGGTGTCGACATGTCGTCGATGCTGACGTATCTGCCGATGGCGTTGGGCACCGGCGCGATGGCGCTGATCTTCATCCAGCCGGGCTCGTCGTCGCTGACCTATGTGGCCGGCGGCATGATGGGCGTGTCCGGCCTGGGCATGCTGGTCAGCCAGCTGGGCCGCGGCGGCGGTGAGCGCAAGCAGCGGCTGCGCGGCGAGCGCCGCGACTACCTGCGCTACCTGGGCCAGATGCGCCGCCAGGTGCGGCAGCTGTCGGAGAAACAGGCGGCGGCGCTGTTCTGGAACCATCCGGATCCGGAGGTGCTGTGGTCGCTGGCGGGCAACCGGCGGATGTGGGAACGCCGTCCGTCCGGCGGCGACTTCGCCGAGATCCGGATCGGGCTGGGCAGCCAGCGGCTGACCGTGACCCTGACCCCGCCGCAGACCAAGCCGGTGGAGGACCTGGAGCCGCTGTCGGCGCGGGCGCTGCGCCGGTTCCTGCAGGCGCACTGGACCGTGCCCGGCACCCCGATCGCGGTGCAGCTGCGCGGATTCGCCCGGGTGCTGGTGCAGTCCACCGACGAGCCCGCCACGGCGAACGAGGACCGGGGCGCGGACCGGCCGGCGGGCGGCGAGCACGGTCTGGACCTGGTACGGGCGATGCTGGGGCAGCTGGTGACCTTCCACAGCCCCGACGACCTGCGCATCGTGGTCTGCGCGCCGGCCGAACGCCACGCGCGCTGGGACTGGGTGAAGTGGCTGCCGCACGCTCAGCATCCGGGGCACAGCGACGGCGCGGGCGCGGCCCGGCAGGTCGCGGAGACGTTCGCCGACCTGGAGCGGCTGCTCGGGCCGACGTTCAACGACCGGCCCCGGTTCGACGACCCGGCACTGCCGAGCCGGGAGGAGCCGTACACGGTGATCGTCGTCGACGGGGTGCCGATCCCTCCGACGTCACGGTTCGCGATGAGCAGCGTGCGCAACTGCACGATGGTGGACCTGTCGGACTCGCTGCGCTGGGCGGTCGACCCGGTCACGCTGCGGCTGCTGGTGCGGCCCGACGTGGTCGAGATGATCGGCGCGGACCCGCAGGGCCGCGACAGCGCGACCGCGCTGAGCACCCCGGACCGGCTGGGTCTGGACCACGCGCGGGTGCTGGGCCGGCGGCTGTCGCCGTACCGGCTGGGCTCGTCGGCGGAGACGGCCGACTCGCTGACCCTCGACCTGGACCTGACCGTGCTGCTGGGGCTCGGCGACGCCGAGACGTTCGACCCGGCCGCTGCGCGCACGGGGCGTTCGCGGTGGGACCACATGCGGGTGCCGATCGGGGTGTCGGCCAACGGCACCCCGGTGGAGCTGGACCTCAAGGAGGCCGCGCAGGGCGGCATGGGCCCGCACGGAATGATCATCGGTGCGACCGGTTCGGGCAAGAGCGAGCTGCTGCGCACGCTGGTCCTGGCGCTGGCGGTGACGCACAGCTCCGACGTGCTCAACGTGATCCTGGTGGACTTCAAGGGCGGCGCGACGTTCCTGGGGCTGGAGACCCTGCCGCACACCTCGGCGCTGATCACCAACCTGGCCGACGAGCTGCCGCTGGTCGACCGGATGCAGGAGGCGCTGCAGGGCGAGCTGGTCCGGCGTCAGGAGCTGCTGCGCCAGGCCGGGCACAGCTCGCTGCGCGACTACGAGAAGGCCCGGGTCGGCGGGGCCCCGCTCGCGCCGCTGCCGACGCTGCTGGTGGTGGTCGACGAGTTCAGCGAGCTGCTGGCGACCAAGCGCGAGTTCCTGGACACCTTCGTCATGATCGGGCGGCTGGGCCGCAGCCTCGGCGTGCACCTGCTGCTGGCCTCGCAGCGCCTCGACGAGGGCCGCATCCACCAACTGGAGTCGCACCTGTCGTACCGCATCGGTCTGCGGACGTTCTCAGCCGGGGAGAGCCGCAGCGTGATCGGGGTGCCGGACGCGTACACGCTGCCGACCGCGCCGGGCAACGGCTACCTGCGCATCGACACCAACACCCTGGTCCGGTTCCGGGCCGCGTACGTCTCGGCCCCGCTCAAACGCGCCGAGCGCCGCCAGCGCCAGGAACGGGCCCGGCTCGACCTGACCAGGTATGTCGTCGGGCACGTGCCGGTGCCCGACCACGCGGCCGCCCCGCCGGTGGCCGACGACGCCGTCGGTGACGACGCGCAGGCGGCCGGGCCGCGCCTGCTCGACGTGATCGCGGGCCGGCTGCTCGGACAGGGACCGCAGGCGCACCAGGTGTGGCTGCCGCCGCTGGAGGAGCCGCCGACGCTGGACCAGCTGCTGCCGCCGGTGCGGATCACCGCGGAGCGGGGCCTGGGTGTCGTGCCCACCCCTGGGCTCGACGAGGCGCAGCGCGGCGCGCTCGGGCGGCTGCGGGTGCCGGTCGGGGTCGTCGACCGCCCCTCGGAGCAGCGCCGGGACCTGCTCATCGCCGACCTCAACGGAGCGGGCGGCCACGTCGGGGTCGGCGGCGCTCCGCAGAGCGGCAAGAGCACCCTGGTCCGTACGCTGGTCACCGCGCTGGCACTCACGCACACCCCCGCCGAGGTGCAGTTCTACTGCCTCGACTTCGGCGGCGGCAGCCTGGCCGGGCTGGCGGGGCTGCCGCATGTGGGCGGGGTCGTCGGCCGGCTAGACCGTGAGAAGGTGAGCCGCACCGTCGCCGAGGTCACCGATCTGCTGCTGCGCCGCGAGCAGCGCTTCTCCGCGCTGGGCCTGGACAGCATCACCGAGTACCGGCAACGCCGCGAGCAGGGCACGCTGCCCGACGGGGCCGACGACGGCTACGGCGACGTGTTCCTGATCGTGGACGGCTGGTCCACCCTGCACCAGGACTTCGAGACCCTGGAAGCGTCGTTCTCCGATCTGGCCACACGGGGCCTCAACTACGGCATCCACCTGATCGTCACGGCCTCGCGCTGGTCGGAGATCCGCCCGTGGCTTCGCGACCTGCTCGGCAGCCGGTTCGAGCTGCACCTGGGCGACCCGGTCGACTCCGAGATCGGGATGCGCCAGGCGGCCAACGTGCCAGCCATCCCGGGCCGCGGCCTCACCCGCGACGCGCTGCACTTCCTGGCCGCGCTGCCGCGCATCGACGGGGTGTCGCGGACCGGGGACCTCAACGAGACCGCCCGCGAACTCGCCGAGCACAGCACCCGGGCGTGGACGGGTCCGCGGGCCCCGAAGGTCCGGCTGCTGCCGACGCTGCTCCCGGCCGCGGAACTGCCGGCGACCGACGCGCCGCGGCGGGTGGCGCTGGGCCTGGACGAGGCCCAGCTCGACACGGTGTGGCACGACTTCGACCAGCAGCCCCACCTGATGATCTTCGGGGAGTCCGAGTCCGGCAAGACGAACCTGCTGCGGCTGATCGCCCGCAGTATCGTGCGCAACAACTCCGCCGACCAGGCCCGCATCCTGCTGGCCGACACCCGCCGCCACCTGTACGACGCGGTGCCGCCCGACATCCAGGTCGGCTACGCGGTCTCCACCGCGGCCCTGACCGACCTGGTCAAGCAGGCCGCGGAGGCGGTCACGCCGCGACTGCCGGGACCCGACATCACCCCGGACCGGCTGGCTCGGCGCGACTGGTGGGCCGGGCCGCACCTGTTCGTCATCATCGACGACTACGACCTGCTCGCCGGCGGCTACACCAGCCCGCTGGAGCCGCTGCTGGACGCGCTGCCGCAGGGCTCCGAGGTGGGCCTGCACCTGGTGCTGGCCCGTACGACCTCGGGGGCGTCGCGGGCGATGATGTCCGACCCGGCGCTGCGGCGGCTGTGGGACCTCGGCACCAGCGCCCTGCTGTTCTCCTACGACAAGTCCGAGGGCGTCTTCCTCGGCGAGGCCAAGCCGATGCGGCTGCCGCCGGGCCGGGCGCAGCTGGTCAGCCGGCGGCTCGCGCCGACGCTGATCCACACCGCGCACCAGCCCGCCGGCTCGGACTGACCATGGCAGACGCCGGCGGGGTCACCTCAGCGCGCGCGGGCACGCCGACGGCGGATCCGCGGCGCGGCGAGCGTCACCGACACCATCACCAGGGTCAGCCCACCCGCCGCGGCGGCGACCACGGTCGCGACGCGGAACGCGCGGTCGTCGACGGGCTGCGGGCGCGCGACGACCGCGGGCGGCACCGGCACAGCGGCGGCGGCCGCGCCGCGCTCGGCGGGCAGTACCGCGGTGACGGCGGCGTACAGGTCGAGCGCCCCGTGGCCGAGTTGCGGGTCGGGCACCTCCCGCGGCACCCGGTCGCTGGTGGCCAGCAGCCGCTGCTTTACCTGCGCGGCGGTCAGCCGCGGGTGGTGCGCCCGCACGAGTGCGGCGGCTCCGGCGACGTACGCGGCCGCGTACCCGTTACCGTCGGCGACCACGTGACCGGAGCCGCGCGGGCCCAGACTGAGCACCGCCGCACCCGGCGCCATCAGGTCGACCGGTGCCGCGGTGCCCGACACCAGGCCGCCTTCACGGTCGAAGCCGCCAACCGACAAGACCCGCCCGGCCACCCACGGGTCCACGGGCACTTCCTGCTGCGTCGAACCCCACGACGCGACGACCACCAGGGCGTCTTTCGCCTCGGCCTCCTCCAGCGCGGGGCGCAGCTGCGCCCCGGCCCGCACCACCGGCGTGCCGACGACGATCACCCGCGCACCACGCTGGGCGGCCACCCGGATCGCCGCGGCCAGCGCCGCCTCCGACGGCGGGTGCTCGTTGTCGGCGGTGACCCGCAGCGGCAGCACCCGCGCCTGCGGGGCGAGGCCGGTGAAGCCCACCCCCGGCTGCTCCCCCGCGGCCACGATGCCCGCGACGAAGGTGCCGTGGCCCAGGCAGTCGGTGTCGGCGCGGCCGCCGGTGAGCGTGTCCAGCCCCGGTTCGACCCGTCCGCGCAGCTGGCGAACCTGCCCGTCCACACCGGAGTCCAAGACCGCGACGGTGACACCCTCGCCGCGGGTCAGCGGCCAGATCCGCTGCGGGCGCAACCACTGCTGGGCCCAGGGCAGATCCGGTACGACGGTCCGGGCGGCCGGGGCGCAGTCCGGCGCGGCCACCGCCGGTCCCGCCGGAGTCAGCAGGCCCGCGAAGGCCAGCACCGCCACCGGGCCCAGCCGGCCCCACCTTGTCACGTGTCCCATCCGCACTCCCCACCGCACCCGCTGCTCCGGAAGCCGACGGCAAGCGGCGGCTGGCGGCACTGTACGAACCGCGGGCCGTGCGGGCATGGGCCCGCAGACCCGGCCCGGGCCCGACTCGGGTGCCCGCCCTCCCCCCACGGAAAGGTCCTCCGGTGAACCATCGCGTCCTCACCGTCTCCGCCACCGCCCCGGACTCCTACCGCACCATCGGCGCGGCGCTTCAGGCGGTCCGCGCCGGCTGGATCATCAGCGTCCTGCCCGGCACCTACAGCGAGTCGCTGACCCTGCACGTGCCTTGCACCATCACCAGCGAGGAAGGACCCGGCACGGTCGTCATCGCCGCACCCGCGGGCAGCGCCGTCGTCATGGAGGCCGAGGAGGCGACCCTGAGCGGGCTGACCCTGGCCTGCTCCGACCTCGACCTGTCCGCGATCGACATCCCGGCCGGGCGGCTGCTGCTGGAGGAGTGCGAGATCCGGGCGCAGGCCGGCGCGGCGATCTACGCCAGGGCGTCAGGCGACCTCACGGTGTCGCGCTGCCACATCCGCAACACCGCCGGCGCCGGGATCATCGCCGTCGACCACGCCACGGTCGCTGTCCAGGAGAGCACCCTGAGCCAGGTACGCACCTCGGCGGTCGTGGTGCGGGCGTCGGCGGCGCTGGTGATGCGCGACAGCATCGTGGCCGACGTGGGCGGCAACGCCATCTGCGGCACCGAGCAGTCCCGCCTCACGGTCGAACGCTGCACCGTGTCCCGCGCCGCGGGTCCGGCGATCGCCGTCGAAGGCGAATGCGAGGCCGTCCTGCGCGCCAGCACGGTCACCGACACTCAAGAGGCAGGCCTGCTGGTGACCGGCCAGGCCCGGCCGCTGGTCGAGGACTGCCACTTCACCGCCACCGGCGGCGCGGGCATCGTCGTCGACGGCGGCGCAGACCCGCGGGTGACCGGCGCGACGGTCACCTCCGCCACGACCCACGGTCTGGTCGTCACCGGCGGCGCGACCGGCACCTACCTGGACCTGGCCATCGCCGACAGCGGCGCAGGGCTGGCCGTGGTCGGCGGCGCCGACCCGCTGCTGCAGCGGCTGTCGGTGACCGGCAGCCGCGGCCACGGCATCACCGTCTCCGGCGACGGGCGCGGACGCCTGGAGGACTGCACGGTGTCCGATTCGCTCGGCGCGGCCCTCTACACCGTCGACGGCGGCACACCCCTGCTGCGCGACAGCCGGCTGACCGGCTCCGGCGAGGCCGGCGTGCTCGTCGGTGAACGCGGCGCGGGCACGCTGCGCGAATGCCAGGTCGAGGAGTCCGCCGGGCACGGCGTGCAGATCACGGCCGGCGGCGAACTCGTGCTGGAGGAGTGCTCCATCACGGCCGCACGCGGCATGGGCCTGCTGGTCGACGACGACGGAGCCGTCTGGGCCACCCGCTGCGAGGTGTCTGCCAACACCGGCGACGGCATCCGGGTGGGCCGGGTCCGGACCTCGTCGGTCAAGGGCTGCACGCTGCACCACAACGGCGGCAGCGGCCTGCACCAGACCAGCGGCGACGTCGACCTGGCCGTGGCCGATCTGGACAGCCACGACAACCAGCAGCCCGACCTGCGGCGCGAGGCCGGCGACCCGGCCGACACCGCCGCCGGGCACGCCGACGACCGTCCGGTCCCGACGGGCGAGTCCCGCCGCGCCGCACCGCCGCCGGCACTGGAAGGCCTGCTGGCCGAACTCGACGGCCTGGTCGGGCTCGCCGGGGTAAAGCAGGAGGTGAACATGCTCGTCGACCTGCAACTGCTGGCCGGCCGGCGCACCGCGGTCGGGCTGCCACCGCCGCCGATGAGCCGCCACCTGGTCTTCGCCGGCCCGCCCGGCACCGGCAAGACCACCATCGCCCGGCTGTACGGGCAGATCCTGCAGGCGCTGGGCACCCTGCGCAAGGGGCACGTGGTCGAGGTGGCCCGCGCCGACCTCGTCGCCCAGATCATCGGCGGCACCGCCATCAAGACCACCGAGAAGTTCGAGTCGGCGCTCGGCGGCCTGCTGTTCATCGACGAGGCGTACGCGCTGACCGACGAGGGCGGCGGCACCGGGCCGTCGTTCGGGCAGGAGGCCATCGACACGCTGGTCAAACTGATGGAGGACCACCGCGAGGACATCGTGGTCGTCGCGGCGGGCTACTCCCCGCAGATGCGGGCGTTCCTGTCGTCCAACCCCGGCCTGGCCTCCCGGTTCACCAGGACCATCGAGTTCGAGAGCTACTCCGACGACGAGCTCGTCACCATCGTGGAGAACTTCTGCAAGCGCCACCGCTACACCCTCGACTACGGCACCGGGCAGGCGCTGAAGAACCTGTTCGCGCTGATCCCCCGCGACAGCGCCTTCGGCAACGGCCGTACCGCGCGCAAGGTGTTCGAGGACGCCATCGGGCGGCAGGCTCAGCGCCTGTCCCGGGCCGAGGTGGTCTCCGCCCCGGAGCTGACCCGGCTGCGCCCGGAGGACATCGGCCCGCCGCCGACCGGCGGCATCCGCCTGGGCGGCACCGCCGAACGGCCCGACCTGGCGCAGCTGCGCGCCAAACTCGCCGGGCTGGTCGGGCTGGAGGAGGTCAAACGCGAGGTCAACGACACCGTCAACCTGCTGGCGACCTCACGCAAGCGGGCCGAGGCGGGGCTGCCCGTGCCCGCCCTGGGCCGGCACCTGATCTTCTCGGGCGGGCCCGGCACCGGCAAGACCACCGTCGCCCGCCTGTACGGCCAGGTGCTGACCGCGCTGGGGTTGCTGGCCAGCGGGCAACTGGTCGAGGTCAGCCGGGCCGACCTGGTCGCCGAGTACGTCGGGCAGACCGCGCAGCGCACCAGGGAGGTGTTCGAGCGAGCCCGGGGCGGGGTGCTGTTCATCGACGAGGCGTACACCCTCGCTCCGACCGAGCGGGGCGGCGGTGCGGACTTCGGCCGGGAGGCCGTCGACATGCTGGTGAAGCTGATGGAGGATCACCGCGACGACGTGGTCGTGATCGCCGCCGGGTACGAGGCGGAGATGGCCGAGTTCCTGAAGGCCTATCCGGGGCTCGGGTCGCGGTTCGCGCACACCGTGCACTTCGCCGACTACACGCCGGCGCAGCTGGTCACCATCGTGGAGCAGCACGCGAGCGCGTTCGGGTACGAGCTGATGATGGAGACACGGGCGGCGTTGCTCAAGCACTTCACCGGGATGTTGCGGGGGCCGGGGTTCGGCAACGGGCGCATGGCCCGGCAGGTGCTCGACAAGATGATCGTGCGCCAGTCGGGGCGACTCAGCAAGATCGCCGAACCGGCCCGCGAGGACCTCGTCACGCTGTTGCCCCAGGACCTCGACCCACGGTGAGTTGGCGTCTGCCTCCCCGGACGCCGCCGCATGGGGAGGCAGACTGACCATGACCGGGCGAGCGGCGACTTCAAGCCGTTTGGCCGATGACGCACGTAGCATTATCATTTCGAACGCTCTGGCACCCATATAACCTGCGCGGGCCGACAAGCCGCATGGGCAGCGGTTGAGCGGACCAACGTCGCGGGTTTACCTGACTGCGGCAACGTAGATCGACTTTCGGATTCCTCCACCCATTTTCCGTAAAGGCCCGGCGCAGTACTGCCTCCGAAGCTTGCCCAGCCGCTCGCCAACACGCTTTCCAATGCTGCGAGCGGGGTGTCCGGGATTCGCCGCGCGACGCATCTCACCAGGTAGGCATGACGTGTCGAACCCTTGAACGACTACGAACGTTGCTGAATGAGCCCAGGACTGAGACCACGGCGATCGGCTAGGGGAGCGATCGGCGTATGCAACGCGGCAGCATGCCTCGACCGGCTGAAACAGTGAGCAGATTGACCTCGAAACCTCGCCGCGGTGTTTCAACCGTCAACCTCTCGCGTCCCCGCCGCCGTACCTGCAACGTTCAGGGGGTTGAGTCCCTGTGAAGCAGTTCGTCCTCAGATGCCGCCTGGGGCCTGCCCCCGCCAGTAGGCGATGTTGTTGCGGGTGGTCAGGGTGCTGGGGTGGTCGGGTCCGAGAACCCGCAGCCGGTCGGTCAGCAGCTGCTCGAACGCTTCGGCGGCCCCGGCCGGGTCACCTGCCGCCCCCTGCCAGTAGGCGATGTTGCTGCGGGTGACCAGGGTGTCGGGGTGGTCGGGTCCGAGAACCCGCAGCCGGTCGGTCAGCAGCTGCTCGTACGCGCCGGCCGCCCTGGCCGCGTCACCAGCCTGCCCCGCCAGCCGGCGAGGTTGTTGCGGGTGGCCAGGGTGTTGGGGTGGTCAGGTCCGAGAACCCGCAACTGGTCGTCCAGCAGCTGCTCATACGCGGCGACGGCCCCAGCCGCGTCACCAGCCTCCCCCCGCCAGTAGGCGAGGTTGCCGCGGGTGACCAGGGTGTCGGGGTCGTCGGGGCCGAGAACCCGCAGGAAGTCGACCAGCAACCCCTCGAACGCGGCGACGGCCCCAGCCGCGTCACCGGCCTGTCCCCGTCTGCGGGCGAGGTTGTTGCGGGCGGTCAGGGTGTCGTGGTGGTCGGGGCCGAGGCGCTGGTGTGCGGTGTGGTGCAGGCGCTGGTAGTAGTCGGCGGCTGCGGTGACCTGCCCGGTGTCGCCTAGGCGGGTGCCCGCCGTGAACAGTACGATGTGCCCGCCGTGCTCGGGTGTCCAGAGCGGGGTTGGTGTGGTGCAGGTGCTCGGTGTTGGCGCGCAGGGCCTGTCCGAGGTCGGGGTCGGTCTCGACGGGCGGCCACACGGCCTGGAGGGCGTCGGCGGCGGAGAGGGTGGCGTTGTCGCGGGCGCCGGTCGGGGTCTGGTCGCGGGTGGCGCGTTGGATGAGCGCGTGCACGCGCAGGCTGCGGGCCGGGTTGCCGGGGTCATGGGTGGCGAGGTTGAGCAGGTGCAGGTTACGCACCGCGTCGTAAACGTCGTCGGCCGTGACACGCGCACCGGCTGCGGCGGACAACCAGTCCAGCACCGGCGCGGCGGTCAGCACGGGGGCGGGGATGCCGTTCGGGTCGAGCAGACTCGCCAACCGCAACACAGGCCGCGCCAGACCAGCCGGACGCAGGGTATCGGCATGCTCTATCGACAAGGACCAGGTCGCGGCGACGGTCGCACGATGCTCGTCAGGCAGTGACTCAGGCTCGGGCAGAAAGTGTTCGAGGCTGCGGCGACGGTCGGCGAGACGAACGCGGTAGGTGCTGCATGTGATCTCCCGGTCGATCATGTATGCGGCTGCCTGGGCCAGAGCGAGAGGCAGGTACCCCAGATCGGCGGCCACGCCGCCGATGTCGTCGGCCACGCCGGAATGTGCCGTGAGTTTCGCGGTGAGGTATCCGCAGGCCTAGGCGGGGGTGAACAGGCCTACCTGGACCAGGACCCGGTTGCTGCGTAGCAGCGCGGAGTCGCTGCGGCGGGTGGCGACCACCACCGACCCGGTCTCGGTCGTTGGGGGCCACCACCCGGTCAGGTCCGCTGGGCGGGTCAGGTCGTCCAAGACCACGGCCCACCGCTTGCCGCTGTCGGCCAGCCAGCGCAGTAGCCACTGCGCGGCCTGCTCGCCATCCGTGCGCGGGTCGACGCCGACAGCCACGGCGGCCTGCGCGTAGGCCGCCACGATGGACTGCTGTGAGCCTGCGTCGGCCCAAAGCAGCAGGTCGACGCTTCCCTGCTGCCATTGGCCGATGGCCCAGTCCGCCGCCAGCTGGGTCTTGCCGACCCCGCCCATGCCCGACAGGACCTGTGTGAGCACCACCGTCCCGCCCCCACGCGCGGGTAGTAGAGCCTGCTGGTCGGGTCGGGGCTGCCAGCAGTCGGCCAGCGGCGGCACCCGCCCCACCGCGACTGGCCAGGCCGGTTCGGGCCGGTCACCGAAGAGGTTCACCTGCGTGCCTTCGCCGATGTGCAGGCCTCTGGCACGAGGTGCGGTGATGTCGTACCGCGGTGGGGTGTCGTCGGTCATGGGTCGGGCCGTGGTCAGTTGTAGGTGTTGGTCTGGGTGTTGTTGTCGCCGATCATCAAGCCCTTGGCGTCGGGCGCGTTGATGGAGTACTTCGTCCCGGCCGCGCGCAGCAGGTCCAGCAGCTTCTGGGCGGCCTGCTGTGTCGGATCGTCGACACCGGCTGCAGCCAGCTGCTCAGTGAGCGCGGTCTGGCGGTCTTCGGCGGTGCCGTCGACCTGCTCAACCAGGGCAATGCTCTGCTCGTCGTCGGTGCCGTTGCGGCGCAGCCGCTTTGCCACCAGGCCCTTGAGCGTGTCGTACGCGTCGGCGATCAGCTTCGTCGCCGTGCCAGCCAACCCGGCCTTCGCGCCCTCCTCCAGGGCTGTGACCACCAGCGTTACCGGATCCATGCCTACCCCCAGCGTTCGTCCATCCGTACCCGTGCCTTCACACTAGAACCCGGCCGATACAACAATGTCGATCAAGGGGGCATAGGTGGGAGCCGACCGACCCGACTTCTCCGTCGATGCCAGCGGTACGCAAGGCCAGCAGACCGGCGAGCACAACACCCAGCACAATCACTTCTACGGCGCATCCCCGCATGTGGCGCGGTCGGTGCGGGTGGGCGTGGTGCCGCCGCTGGCGGACTGTCTGCAAGACCGGCAGGCCGAGCAGGAGGCGCTGTCCGAAGGGTCGGGCACGACGACGGTGCTGGTGCAGACGCGGGTGCTGTCGGGGATGGGCGGAGTCGGCAAGACCCAGCTGGCCGCAGGGCACGCCGAACATCTGTGGGAACAGCGGCTGCTGGATGTGCTGGTGTGGGTGCCTGCCGCGTCGCGGGTATCGGTGGTCGACAGCTACACCGACGCTGCCCGCCAGCTCGGCGTGGACGGTGGCCTGGCTGGTGAGCAGGCCGCTGCCCGGCTGTTGGGCTGGCTGGCAGCAACCGATCGGCGGTGGCTGGTCGTCCTCGACGATCTGGCCGACCCCGACGACGTCAGGGATCTGTGGCCGCCGCGCAATCCGGCCGGGTCGGTGGTGGTCACGACCCGCAGCCGCGACGCCGCCCTGACCGGCAACGGCCGCCGCCTGGTCGACGTCGGCCTGTTCACCCCCCAGCAGTCCCACGACTACCTGACCACCCGCCTGGTCGCCCACCAGACGCTGGCTGACGACATCCCCGGGCTGGCCGCTGACCTCGGGCACCTGCCACTGGCCCTGGCGCAGGCGGCGGTGTACATGGCCAACCAGCAGCGCACCTGTAGCTGGTACCGGACCGCATACGCCGACCGCAGCCGACAGCTCACACAGCTGGCACCCCACAGGCTTCCCGACCAACACCGCGACACCGTCGCCGCGACCTGGTCCCTGTCCATCGAACAAGCCGACACCCTGCACCCAGCCGGATTGGCGCGGCACATCCTGCGACTGGCGTGCCTGCTTGACCCCAACGGCATCCCGGCACCGGTGCTGACCGCCCCACCCGTGCTGACCTGGCTCAGCAACTCAGCCGATATGCACGTCACCGCGGACGACGTGTACGACGCGGTGCGCAACCTGCACCTGCTCAACCTGGCCACCCACGACCCCGGCAACCCAGCCCGCAGCCTGCGCGTGCACGCCCTCATCCAACGCGCCGCCCATGACCAGACCGACCAGGCAGCACGCGACAGCGCCACCGTCGCCGCCGCCGACGCTCTCCAGGCCGTATGGCCCGAGATCGAGACCGACCCCGACCTCGGCCAGGCCCTGCGCACCAACACCGAGCACTTGCACCACACCAACCCCGACCCACTCTGGACACGCCAAAGCGGCGCACACTCCGTGCTGTTCGCCGCCGGCACACGCCTCGGCGAAACGGGCCAGGTCACCGCCGCCGCTGGCTACTACCAGCGCCTGCACCAGACCGCACACCAGCGCCTCGGCCCGGACCACCCCGACACCCTGGCCACCCGCAACAACCTCACCCGCTGGCGGGGGGAGGCCGGTGACCCGGCCGGGGCCGCCGCCGGGTTCGAGCAGCTGCTGGCCGACCGGCTGCGGGTCCTCGGCCCCGACCACCCCAACACCCTGACCACACGCCACTTCCTCGCCCGCTGGCGGGGGGAGGCCGGTGACCCGGCCGGGGCCGCCGCCGCGCTTGAGAAGCTGCTGGCCGACGAGCTGCGGGTCCTCGGCCCCGACCACCCAGAAACCCTGACAACCCGCGCCAACCTCGCTTACTGGCGGGGGGAGGCCGGTGACCCGGCCGGGGCCGCCGCCGGGTTCGAGCAGGTGCTGGCCGACCGGCTGCGGGTCCTCGGCCCCGACCACCCCGAAACCCTGGCCACCCGCAGCAACCTCGCCCGCTGGCGGGGGCATGCCGGTGACCCGGCCGGGGCCGCCGCCGGGTTCGAGCAGGTGCTGGCCGACCGGCTGCGGGTCCTCGGCCCCGACCACCCCAGCACCCTGACCACCCGCGCCAACCTTGCCTACTGGCGGGGGCGTGCCGGTGACCCGGCCGGGGCCGCCGCCGCGTTCGAGCAGGTGCTGGCCGACTTCCTGCGGGTCCTCGGCCCCGACCACCCCGACACCCTGACCACCCGCGCCAACCTCGCCCACTGGCGGGGGGAGGCCGGTGACCCGACCGGGGCCGCCGCCGGGTTCGAGCAGCTGCTGGCCGACCGGCTGCGGGTCCTCGGCCCCGACCACCCCAACACCCTGACCACACGCGCCAACCTCGCCCGCTGGCGGGGGGACGCCGGTGACCCGGCCGGGGCCGCCGCCGCGTACGAACAGCTGCTGGCCGACCGGCTGCGCGTCCTCGGCCCCGACCACCCCAACACCCTGACCACACGCCACAACCTCGCCTACTGGCGGAGGCAGGCTGTCGGCTCCTCCGCCTTGAAGAAGGGTCCGGGTGAGTAGGAATCGCTGTGCTACAGATTGGAGTCCCAGAAGGTCTCAAGACCGCGCGTGATGCGCATCTGGCTGCGAAGATGTAAGACAGGGATGCTCATATCAGCGGCGGGTGGCTCATTGCCGACTGACGTTGGTGGTGCCGAGATCACCCGTATGGCCGAGGGCAGGCAGGCGAAAACGGGGCAGCACACGGATCGCCGCGACCGTAGGATCCCGGTCCGTGATCAATCTCGGCGGGCTGCTCACCCGCGCCACCGACCCGGTCTTGCACGACCCGGGCCTCGCCCCGCTCCGCCAGGCGGTACGCGGCGGCGACTGGCCCGCCGTGGCCGCGTACTTCGCCGGGCTGCCGGCCCGCGCCGACCAAGGCCCCGCTGTCGCCTTCGTCGCCGCCCAGCGCGGCAGCGAGAACTTCCTCCAGCGCACCGTCGACACCGAACGCGACTCGTCACTGGCCCGCACCCTGCTGGGCGCCCGCCTGATCACCTTGGCCTGGCAGGCCCGCAGCAGCTACGGCGCCCAGCACGTCAGCCGCGCCCAGTGGCAGCTGTTCCATGAACGCCTGTGCGAGGCCGAGCGCGTGCTCGCCGATGCCACCGCCATCGACCGCGGCAACGCCGCGGCGTGGACGATGCGGTTGACCACCGCCCGCGGGCTGAACTTCGGGATCGACGAGGGCCGCCGCCGCTACGGGCTGGTCGCCGAGCACTGCGACGTGCCGTACCACGCGCAGGAACTGCTGCTGCAGCACCTGTGCCCGAAATGGGAAGGCACCCTGGAGGACCTGCACGCGTTCGCCCGCCAGTGTCTGGCCGACAACCCCGCCGGCTCGCTGTCCGGCGCGGCCGTGGCCATCGCGCACATCGAGCACGCCTTCCACACGGCGCAAGGCGGGCTGTACCCGTACCTGGCCCAGGATCGGGTGCGCCAGGAGTTGCGCGAGGCGGCACAGGCGTCCGTGCTTCACCCGGACTACCGCCCCGCCCCCGGCTGGGTCGCCGCACACACGGCGTTCGCGTTCGCGTTCTACCAGGGCGGCGGCCTGGCAGATGCCGCGCCGCACTTCGCGGCGCTGGGCCGGCGCACTACCGCATATCCATGGCAGATGTGGTCGGCCGACCCCGTGAAGGCGTTCCGGACCGCACGCCGTGCCGTGAAGGGCTGACGATGACCATCCACACCACGCAGGTCGGGCAGATCCCGGCGCTGTTCGCGCCACGCACCGGCCCCACCCGGGCCGGGCTGGTGTTCCGCGTCGGCCGCGCCGACGAGACCCTGGCCACCGCGGGCATCACTCACCTGGTCGAGCACCTGGCACTGCACCGGCAGGGCCTGGCCGACTATCACTTCAACGGCGGCACCGGCCTGACGGCCACCATGTTCTCCATGGAGGGCACGGCCGGCGACGTGGTCCGCTTCCTCAACGGCGTATGCGCGTCCCTGCGCGACCTGCCGCTGGACCGGCTCGACATCGAACGCAAGATCCTGGAGACCGAGGCGGCCGGCCGTGGCCAGAGCCTCAGCGAGCCCTTGCTGCTGTGGCGTCACGGCGCTCGCGGCGCGGGCCTGGCGGCGTACCCGGAATGGGGCGTGCCCGCGCTGACCCGCGACCAGCTCTCGGCGTGGGCCGCGACATGGTTCACGAGCGGCAACGCGGCCCTGTGGATCTCCGGCGACGGCATTCCCGACGGCCTGGAGCTGGACCTGCCCGACGGACCGCGGCAGCCGCTGCCCGACGAACCGAGCGCCCTGCCGGTGACCCCGGCGTACTTCACCGGCCCGACCCGGGTCGTGGCGATGGACGCACGGCTGCGCCGGTCGACCGCCGCGGGCCTGTACGCCCGAGCCCTGGACCGGGCGCTGTTCCGGGAACTGCGACAGGAGGGCGGCCTGTCGTACACGGCCGCGGCCACCTACGACACCGGAGGCGGTACGCAGGCCACCGTCACCGCCGTCGTCGACGGGCTGCCCGACCGGCAGCACGAGGTCATCGAAGGCTTCGTCCGGGTCGTCAAGGAACTCGCCGCACAACCGGTTGCCGACGCGGAGTTCGCCAGCCTGCGGACGATGACCGAAGAGGTGCTGCGGCACGCTGAGCTCGACGCCAAGCGCCTGCCGCAGAGCGCGATCGACCTGCTGACCGGCGCTCCGGTCGAGCCGGTCGAAGCCCTCGCCGAGCAGCTGGCGAAGGTCACCGCCGAGGACGTCCGGGACGAGGCCGCGGCAGCGCTGGACACCGCGCTGGTCATGGCCCCCGACGGGCACGCCTTGGAGCGGTACGGGTTCGAGCAGGCCCCGGGCCGGTCCCGGTTCGCGGTCACCGGCAAGCGCCACCGCTCCCACGACCTGCACCGCACCACCCTGATCATCGCCTCCGACGGGGTCAGCATCACCACCCCGCAGGGCCCGCTGACCGTGCTGCACGAGGCGACCAGTGCCGTGCTCGCCTGGCCCGACGGCGCCCGGCAGCTGATCGGCCACGACGCCATCAGCCTGCGCGTCGAACCGGCACTGTTCGCCGACTCCCGCCGCGCCCTGGCCGCGATCGACGCCGCCGTCGACCCGGCGCTCGTGGTGCACCTGCCCGCGCGCGACCCGGCGGACGTACCGAAACGCTCCTGGCTGCGCGGTGCCCGCACCCGGCTGCGCTGGGCGCGCCAACGCGTCCAGGCGGCGCTGCACCCCCTGGCGGCGCGCCGGGGCGGCTACACGTCGCTGCTGCTGACCGTGGTGTTCGTGACCGGCCTGGTGGCGGCGCTGGTCGCCGGTGTGGTGACCTCGAACGCCCGGGTCGGTTCGCTGGCCTTCTGGTGCGCGCTCGCCCTGGTGTGGCGTCGCCGCAACCTCGGCCACTGGTAGTACGAGCATCGCCGCGTCGGTCGCTGCCTCGACCGGCGCGGCCTGGGTTTCTCAGCGCGGTGGTGGAGTGCCGGGCATCGAGTCATCCGCTTTCACTGACAGACACGGACAGGTGACGACTTGGGACTGTTCAAACGGCGGCCGTTGCCGCCTGTGCTTCGACTCATGGCTGCCGCGGGACTGCCCACGGCGGGCGGCGAGATCAAGATGCCGGCCATCGCGATGGAGGTGGCGCGCCGAGACGGCAACCGGGCCGCCGCCTGCCTGCGGGTCGTGGAAGACCTGCTGGCAGAGCAGGGCGACGGCCCGCACACCGCGCTGAAGTTCCTGGAGGCGCTGCAGAATACGACCTCGCACGGCGTGCCGGAGCTGCTCACCGCTGAGGAACTGCTGCCTTTGCGCGGACCGCTGACCGTCGCGGGCTGGGCGCAGGTGGAGCGCTTCTGGAATGCCGTCATCGTCTGGTGCGAGCAGAACGATGTCGATCTTCACAAGAGCGCGCCGTTCCGCACCGTCGAGAATCAACGGCTGAGGTCGATCGTATGGCCGTCGGGCCGGACACTGGCTGACGGGCGAGTGGTCACCATCGCCCAGGTGGTGCTGTACGAGAAGGCGGTCGGCGCGACGATGATGTGACCCGCGGCCTCAGCCGCCGGCGGCCGGCCGGGCGTCCCGAAGAATGATCATGTGTGGTTCGGCGGTCGACCTGGCCGGCAGTCCCGGCGGCAGCACCGGCGCGAGCGCGTGGAAGACCCGGCAGGCGGCGGCCGTGTCGTACTCGTCGAAGTGCTCGGTCGCCAGCAGCCAGCATCCGCCGGTGTCCAGCCGCGCCACGTCGTGGAACGCCCCGGTGGCGGCCAGCTTCTCCACACCCCCGAGCGCGTCGGCCAGCTCGGGCGGCAGGACGGTCAGCCAGGCGTAGCCGCGCAGCATCGAGCGCGACGCGGCGATCGAGTCGGCCGGGTAGCGGTAGAGCAGCCGGTCGAGCATCGTCAGGTCATGCACCCCGGTCTCGGCGTGGAAAGGCCGCTGGCCGATCTCCGCATGGCTCACCGGGAGCCGGTCGCACAGCGTCCGGGCGACAGCCAGCAGACGCTGCCCGAAGACCCGGTCGTCCTGGCGGACGGCGTTGACGCTCGCGGTCAGCGCGAGCACGTCCCCTGACGTGCCGTGTGCGCGGTGTTCCAGAACCAGATACTGGCCGTCGTTGCCGGTCTGCGCCCAGCCGTGCTCGCTGACCGGCCCGAACCAGGCGATTCCCTCGGCGGGCGGCGTGGCCAGGTACGTCGCCCAGGACGCCTCGTCGAGTTGCCGCTCGCGCGGTTTGAAGACGTCGTCCGGTTCCATCTTCAAAACACCCGCTGGGGTGCCAGGTAGTCCGCGGTGAGGGTGGTGCCCGTCCGCGGGCGCGTGCAGGATCTCGGCGAGCAGGTCGGCGTCGAGCAGCGTCACCGCGATCTCGTACCAGGTGCGCAGGAGCGCGCCCGACGCTGCCGCCGCGACGTTGTCGAGGCTGAGCTGGAGGTGCACGTCGGAGTACGTGCTGGGGGTGCGTGGACGGTTCGGCGAGGGCAGGCTCACGGCCGAGCCGTCCGCGGAGAAATCGTAGATCTGCATGAACAGCAAATCCTCCTGCCGGGCATGGCGCAGGCGCGACTCGGCGTAACGCCAGGTGCCCTGCCGGTAGCACGGCTGGCAGTGAAAGACGTCGAAGACCTCGACACCGGGCTCGGTCGCGTGCGAGACGACTTCGACGATGTGGCCGGGGGCCGCCAGGCCGGCGCTCCACTCCGGCGCGAACGGCCGACCCGGTCGGGCGTCCACGCCTTGTGCCCGCAGGTGTTCGAGGATGTGGTCGCGATTGTCCACCGCTTGCGCGACCGACGCCGGATCGTCGGTGGTGAACTCCCAGATCCAGGTGACGCCGTCCACGGTGCAGCGCAGGTCGATGCCATGGGCGCCGAGGTTGACCTCGACGTCCAACCAGTAGCCGTGCTCAGCCACCAGTTGTGCCGCGCGCACTCGAAACGCCGACAGGCGCAGAATGTTGCCGACCGGGCAGCGGGCGTCGGCGCACAGGTCACAAGGTCGGGTGTCGCCGTCCATGTCCTTGACCGGCTGACCGAAACCGGACCACTCCGGGTCGTGCACGATCGACTCGTGGCGGCAGGAACCGTACAGCAACCGCTGGTGATCTGATCTCATGGTGACGCGGAGCCTACCGGGCGCTGACACAGCCCGCTCGCTGTGCGTGTTGTCGACGCTGTGGGCGCGGCCTATGGTTGCCGCATGATGCCGGCAGCGATCCAGGTGGGCGCGCGGCCGCGGCAGGACCGCGGTCGTGACACCTCGTGCTGCCCGCGCACCCGTGCCACGCTGCGGCGCTCCCCGCAGCCGACTCGTCCGGCTCCGCACTAGCCGTAGTCGACGCAGGCACGACTCATCGGGCGGAGCACACCAGCTCTCGGCCCGATTTTCTTTTATCCGCTCGACATGGAGGCATCCGTGAACACGCTCGACACCACCGACCACGACGACTGGCTCGCCGGCGTCCTCGACAGACTCCAGCGCACCTTCGAAACACAGTCCGCGCACCTGGCCGACCTCACAGCCACCATCCCCGACCCGTCCGACATCTCCGCGCACGCCTCGCTGCTGGCCGCGAGCCGCCAGAGTCTTGCCGACACCGTCGCGGCACTGCGCCGCATCGAGAACGGCTACTACGGCACCTGCGTCGTCTGCTCCACGCCCATCGCCCGCGACCGCCTGGAACTGCTGCCCCATGCCAGGACCTGCGTGTCCTGCCCGCGTTAGGCGCCCTAGCCGCAACGGGCGGGTGACGGATCGCTCCGTCAGCCCGCCCCGACCCGACTCGACCCGGCGATATGCCGCAGACCGAAGGCGATCACTCCTGAGGCGCGAGATCACCCCGCCCGACGTCATCCGGCTCAGCCGGGAAATCGGCCCCGCGGGAGAGCGGTTCGCTCGCGCGGAGGTCGTCCAGGGTCGCTTCCAGGGTGGCGATCACCGCGTCGAACCCGCTGCCGCCCAGGACCAGCCGGTGCGGAGGCGTGTCCTGGGCCATCGCGGCGATCACCGCGCGGGCCCCGCGCTCCGGGTCCCCCGGCTGCCGGCCGTCCTGCTCGATCATGGCGGCGCGGACCTCTTCCAGCATCGGCCGGTACGCCGCGACGGGCTCCGCGACGGGCTCGTCGGCGAACCCGGCGTAGGCCCGGGTGCGGAACGCCCCGGGTTCCACCGCCAGCACCGAGATGCCCAGCGGCGCGACCTCGGCTCGCAGCACCTCGGTGACGGCCTCGATCGCGTATTTGGTGGCGCTGTAGTACCCGAACCCGACGATCCCGCGCAGTCCGGCGACCGAGGACATGTTCACGATCCAGCCGCTGCCCCGGGCCCGCATCCCGGGCAGGACGGCCCGGACCACCGACAGCACCGCGAAGAAGTTCAGCTCGAACATGCGGCGCACGTCCGCGTCGGCCATACCCTCGATCGACCCGTACCAGCCCCGGCCCGCGTTGTTGACCAGCACGTCGATGCCACCGAAACGCTCCTCGGCCGCCCGCACCGCCTGCTGGACCTGCTCCGGGTCGGTGACGTCCAGCGGCAGCACGAGCACCCGGTCTCCGTGCGTCCGCGCCCAGTCGGCGAGCTCTTCGGGCCGCCGTGCGGTCAGCACGACGCGGTCGCCGTATTCGAGCGCGGCGTCCGCGTATGCCATGCCGAACCCGCCCGGTGTCCCGCCGGTGATGAACCACGTTCTCATCGCTTTATCCGATCCACGATTCTTATCCTAAAAGTGAGTTTCATACCTCGATCGCCAGTTCGGCGATCGCCGATCCGCGCAGCGTGAAGCGGTAGTGCAGGTCGACCACCGCGCCCGGGAAGTCGCCCTCCAGGTGCTGCAGCACGTCGTAGTGCTCGTCGTCGACTCGGGCGGCCCCGGTCAGCTCGGTGGTGTAGGTGTACTCGACAGCCGCGCTGCTCAGCCAAGCCCGAATCTCGTCCCGGCCCCGGTGGACACGGCCGTCGTCGGCGACCACCGCGTCGGCGGTGTACGACCCGATCTCGGTTTCGACGTCGCGGGCCTGGTGCGCGGCCAGGTAGGCGGTGATCGTCGCAGGCAGCTCGGCCGGCGCGATCGTGGTTGCTCGACTCCAGTCAACGGTGCTCATGAGCCCACTGTGCGGTCTCCCGCCGGGAGAGAGTCCAACATTCGACCCTCCCCCGGCGGGAGAGCTCAGACTGGCAGCATGCGCACGGGACTGACGATCGGCGAGTTCGCCACGCTCACCCACCTGAGCGTGCGTACGCTGCGCCGCTACCACGAGGCGGGGCTGCTGGAACCGGCCAGCGTCGACCCGTTCACCGGCTACCGCTACTACACCGCCGACCAGATCCCGCCCGCGCAGGTCATCCACCGGCTCCGGGAGCTGGACGTCCCGCTGGCCGAGGTCAAGTCGATCCTGGCCACCGACGATCCGCAGCGCCGCGCCGACCTGGTCGCGGGCCATCTGCGCCGGTTGGAGGCGGAGCTGGACCGGACCCGGGCCGCCGTGGTGTCACTGCGGCAGCTGCTGCGCCCCGACCCTGCCGAGCTGCAGGTCGAGCTGCGCTCGGCGCCCGCCCGCACGGTCGCCGCGATCACCGGGGAGGTCGCGCTGGCCGACACGATCGCGTGGTACGCCGACGCGATGGCCGAACTGGACGCCGCTTACCCGGCACCCGAGCGCACCGGGCCGCCCGGCGGCCGCTACGCCAACGAGCTGTTCACCGGCGGCGCCGGGACGATGACCGTGTTCCGGCCCGTGGCCCGGCCGCGCGGGGCGGGCCGGATCGAGCCGCTCACGCTGCCGCCGACCGACCTGGCCGTGGCCGTCCACCGCGGCCCGCACGACGACATCGACGTCACCTACGGCCGGCTGGGCGCCTGGGTGGTCGAGCACGCCCTGGCCGTGAACGGGCCGATCCACGAGACCTACCTCGTCGGCCCGCGTGACACCGGGGAACCCGCCGGGTGGCGTACCGAGATCGGCTGGCCGGTCTTCCGGCTGGCCCCGCCCGCGACGGCAGCCGGAGCAGGCACCGAGGGGAGCCGGACTTCAGGCGATGGCCGGTGACGTGCCGGTGCGCCGGTCGTCGAGCACCAGCGGGCTGGACCACTGGCCGCCGCTGTAGCGCGACCAGACCAGGTGGCTGTCCCCCGCTTCACGCCAGACCATGATCAGGGAGCTCTTGCGGCTGTTCAGCGCCGGCACCATGCCGGTGGAGGCACCGTGCGGGAACACTTCCTGCGTCGACCATGTCGAGCCGTCGAACACCGACCAGAACATGTTGTCCTCCACCGCCCCCTTCCAGACCATGACCAGCCTTGATCCGTCGCTGCCCAGGGCGGGGCCGGTGGTGGTCCAGCGGTCTGGCAGCTGACCCGGCGGCGACCACGACGAGCCGCTGAGCACCGACCAGTACTGCCGCCGTCGGCGGCTTCCAGCCAGGCCATGTAAAGCTTCCCGCCGGCGCTGCCCAGCGCGGGGCTGCCCGCGGTGGCTCGCCCGCCGACGCTCCGCTGGTCGCTCCAGCGGGAGCCGTCGAGCGTCGACCAATAGATGCCGGTGTCGCCGTCGACGCCGCGCCAGGTCATGACGAGCCGGCTGCCGGACACGCCGAGGGCCGGTGCGGTCTCGGTGCGGCGGTCGTCGAGCCGGCGCGGCGACGTCCAGGCGCTGCCGTTGTAGGACGACCAGAAGATGTGGCTGTCGTCGGGTTCACGCCACGCCATGTAGACCTTGCCACCGACGGAGGCCAGCGCCGGGCTGGTGCGGGTGCTGCGGTCGGAGAACGCCCGTTGCTCACTCCACCGGCCGCCGGACAGCGTCGACCACCACAGGGTCGTCTGGTCGTCGACGCCCTTCCACACCATCGTGGCCGGGGCGGTGCCGGAGGTGTCGCCCCTGGTGGTGGAGGCTGTCGGCCGGTTCGCGGTTGCCGAAGGCGGCACGGTCGCCGGGGCACTCGCCGTCGGCGGCGGAGTGGGCGCCGCCGACGTGTCGTCGTCAGGTTCCGCACCGCCTGCGGGCCGGAACTGCAGCAGCACGCTGGTCAGTGCGATGAGCAGGGCCAGCGCCGCGGTGAGCATCGGCGCGCCCAGTCGCCTTTTCGGTGCTGCCGGGGTCGGCGTCGGTGACGAGGCCGTCGGCGATGGCGGGGATGCGGGTGCGGGTGCCGGGGTGTTCAGCGCCGCGCCGGCGACCAGCTGCCAGGCGGCGACGACACCGGTCATCACGGCCCCGAGCAGTACGAACGGGCGAAGCTTCTCTTCGACGTTCGTCGTCACGAGCGCCTGGATCGCCGTCGAGACGGCGACCGTCACGCCCAGCCCGATGACGGTCACCGCTCTTGCCCGAGGAGTCACACCGAGCATTATGGATAGACCGCGTATCGCTCGGCATCGACGATCAGTCTGATCGCGGTGACTGTCGGTCATCTGTCAGCATCGGCGCCACGACCACCGAGTACGCGGGCAGAAAGGGTCGGGCAGTGCTATTTCTTCTTCTCGGCATGGCCGCCGAACTGGCTGCGCATGGCGGAGAGGATCTTGTCGGTGTACTCGCCCAACCGCCGGGACTCGAAGCGTTCCATCAGCGACGTCGTGATGATCGTGGCCGGAACGCCTTCGTCCACGGCGGCGAGCACGGTCCAGCGTCCTTCGCCGGAGTCGGAGACCCGGCCGGTGAACTCCTCCAGCTCGGGCGAGCGGGCGTAGGCGTCGGCGGTGAGGTCGACCAGCCAGGAGCTGACAACCGATCCGCGCCGCCAGACCTCGGCGACCTCCGCGACGTCGATGTCGTACTGGTATGCCTCGGGGTCGCGCAGCGGGGTGGTCTCGGCGTCGACGACCTGGGTCGCCTTGCCGACGTCGGCGTGTTTGATGATGCTGAGCCCTTCGGCGATCGCGGCCATCATGCCGTACTCGACGCCGTTGTGGACCATCTTCACGAAGTGCCCCGCGCCGTTCGGGCCGCAGTGCAGGTAGCCGTCCGGGGCGGTGCCGTCGGTTCGGGTCCTGCTCGGCGTGGGTTCGGCGGAGCCCGCGCCGGGGGCGATCGTCTTGAAGATCGGGTCGAGCCGCCGCACGACCTCGGTCTCCCCACCGATCATGAGGCAGTAGCCGCGTTCGAGGCCCCAGACTCCCCCGCTGGTCCCGCAGTCCAGGTAGTGGATCTGCTGGGCGGCGAGTCGCTTGGCCCGCACGATGTCGTCGCGGTAGTAGGAGTTGCCGCCGTCGATCACGGCGTCGCCGGGCTCCAGCAGTGGGACGAGCTGGTCGAGTGTGGCGTCCACGATGGCGGCGGGCAGCATGAGCCAGGCGGTGCGGGGCTTGTCCAGCTTCGCCGCGAAGTCCTCCAGCGAGGCGGCGCCGGTCGCGCCCTCCCCTTCGAGTTCCTTGACCACGTCGGGGTTGACGTCGTACACGACGCAGCGGTGCCCGTCGCGCATCAGCCGCCGGACGAGGTTGGCCCCCATCCGGCCCAGCCCGACCATGCCGAGCTGCATGGGCCTGTCAGCCGCCATGTCCTGCTCCTCGGTGACGAGACGGTGTTCGGTTCAGGCTTTCAGCGACCGGTAGCGGCGGATCAGCGCATTGGTCGACGAGTCGTGGCCGAGTTCGGGTTCGGCGGCACTCTCCAGCTCCGGGATGATCGCCGCGGCCAGGACCTTGCCCAGCTCGACGCCCCACTGGTCGAAGGAGTCGATGTCCCAGACGATGCCCTGGGTGAACACGCTGTGCTCGTAGAGGGCGACCAGCGCGCCGAGGACGTGCGGGGTCAGTCTCTTGGCCAGCAGCACGTTGGTGGGGCGGTTTCCCTCCATGACCCGGTGCGGGACCACCGCCTCGGGGGTTCCTTCGTCCCGGACCTCCTGCTCGGTCTTGCCGAACGCGAGCGCCAGGGCCTGGGCGAAGACGTTCGAGGAGAGGATGTCGTGGTGGTCGCGCAGCGGGTTGAGGCTCTGCGCGAAGCCGATGAGGTCGACCGGGATCAGCCTGGTGCCCTGGTGGATCAGCTGGTAGAAGCTGTGCTGGCCGTTCGTGCCGGGCTCGCCCCAGTACACCGGGCCGGTCTGGTAGTCCACGGGCCGGCCGTCGAGGGTGACGTGTTTGCCGTTGGACTCCATGGTCAGCTGCTGCAGGTAGGCGGGGAAGCGTTTGAGGTACTGCTCGTACGGCATCACGCCGATCGAGGCCGCGCCGAAGAAGTCGGTGTACCAGACGGCGAGCATGCCCATCAGCACCGGGAGGTTGCGCTCCAGTGGGGCGGTGCGGAAGTGCTCGTCCATGTCGTGGAAGCCGGCCAGCAGCTGCCCGAACTGCTCGGGGCCCAGCGCCACCATCGTGGACAGGCCGATGGCCGAGTCCATCGAGTAGCGTCCGCCGACCCAGTCCCAGAAGCCGAACATGTTGGCGGTGTCGATCCCGAACTCGGCGACCCGTTCGGCGTTGGTGGACACAGCCACGAAGTGCTTGGCGATCGCGGCGGGGTCGCCGAGCCGGCTCAGCAGCCAGTCGCGTGCCGAGGTGGCGTTGGTCAGTGTCTCCAGGGTCCCGAAGGTCTTCGACGACACGATGAACAGCGTCTCGTCGGCCGCCAGGTCCCTCGTCGCCTCGACCAGGTCGGTGGAGTCGACGTTCGAGACGAACCGGAAAGTGAGGTTGCGGTCGGTGTAGTGGCGCAGCGCCTCGTACGCCATCACGGGGCCCAGGTCGGAGCCGCCGATGCCGATGTTGACGATGTTGCGGATCGGCTTTCCTGTGTGCCCCAGCCAGGTGCCAGCGCGGACCCTGTTCGCGAAGTCGGCCATCCGGTCCAGGACGTCGTGCACCTGCGCGACGACGTCGGTCCCGTCGACCACGAGCGAGGCGCCCTTCGGCATCCGCAGGGCCGTGTGCAGCACCGACCGGTTCTCCGACACGTTGATCCGGTCCCCGGCGAACATCGCGTCGCGGCGCGCTTCGAGATCCGACTCCCGGGCCAGCTGTGCCAGCAGGTCGAGCGTCTTGTCGGTGACGCGGTTCTTGGAGTAGTCGAGGTACAGGCCGGCGGCCTCGGCGGCGTACCGCTCGCCGCGGGAGGGGTCCTCGGCGAACAGCTCGCGCAGGTGGCGGCCTTCGATCTCGGTGTGGTGCTCGGTCAGAGCCCGGTAGGCCGGACGGTTACGCAACGGCTGGTTCGCCATTCCTCGTGCTCCACGGTTCGGGTCGGAGGGTCCGTCCGGTCAGCGCTTCCAGGGCGTGCATCCAGGTCGGGATCGGAACCCGACCCGGACCGATCAGTCCTTGACCGCCCCTGATACAGGTTTGCATCCCGAATGTCGCATCCTGACGATACGCCCGCGCGGGCTGTCGCAGGCGGTCAACCGGCCAAACGCGCAGACCCGCCCGGTCGTCAACGGCGGGTGCTCAGTCGCGCGCGTGGCCGTCGGCGGAGGCTTCGGGCGCGGTGAAGGCCTCGACCACCGCGGCGATGTCGGCGTCGCCGTGGCCGGCCGCGGACGCCCGCGCGTACAGGTCCCTTGTCACCGCCAGCAGTTGCGGCGCGAGCCCGGTCCGGCCTGCCGACTCCACTATCAGGTCCAGGTCTTTGCGTATCCCGTCGACCGCGAACGACGGCGCGTAGTCGCCGGACACCATGGCCGAGCCCTTGATCTGCGCGTACGGCGCGCCGGTCGGGGTGCCGTCGATCGCCTCCAGGAACAGCCGCGGGTCCACGCCGAGCGCCCGCGCGAACTGCACCGACTGCGCGACACCGGCGGTGAGCAGCGCCACCCAGGCGTTGCACACCAGCTTCAACGCGCTGGCCGGTCCCGGCTGGTCGCCGACCACGACGGTCCGTGAGCCGACCGCCTCGAACACCGGTCGGCATCGGGCCAGCAGCGACGGATCGCCGGAGGCGAGGACCACCAGCGTGCCGTCCTCGGCAGGTTTCTTGGTGCCGAGGACCGGCGCGTCGACGAGACGGGGCACGCCGTGGGCGAGTTCCCGGATGCCGTCGACGCCGACCGTCGCCGACTGGATCCATACCGCGTCCGGCTCCATCGCGGCGGTCAGCTCATCCTTGACGGAGCGCGTCGCGGCCGCGTCGAACAGCATGGTGACCACGGCCTGTGCGCCGGTCACCGCCGCCGAGACCGTCGACGCCGGCACCGCGCCGGTCGGGGCCAGTCTCCGGGCCCGCGCCGGGTCCCGGTTCCATACCGTCACCTCGTGGCCGGCGCGACGCAGCGATCGCGCCATTCCGGCGCCCATCGCACCGGCCCCTATCACCGCTACTCGCATCAGGCGCCTTTCGGTGTCTTGTCGGGCCGGCCGTCGAGGTGTTCGACGCCGGCCGGGCAGACCAGTTCCGGGGGCAGAGCCAGTCTACGGCCGGCCGGTCCGGTCGGGGGTATGAGCGGCGGCGGGCCGCCTGCCGGGTGGTCCGCCGCCGGGCGCATTGTCTTCAGCTTCGCGTCGCGGTGCGGCCGAGTCGGATGGCCGCGATGAGGAAGAAGACCGCTCCGGGAACGGCGTAGCCGATCGCGTTGGCCAGCGCCGGCTCGGCCGCCGCGGCAGCCGCGACGAACGACCCGCCGGCGAGGATGGACAGGCCACCGCTGATGATCATCGGCCACTGCCCGCCCATCCTGCGGCGGCGGGTGATCCCCACGATCAGCTGCACCAGGCCGGCCACCACGGCCCAGGCCCCCCACACCCGCAGGACCGCCGGGATGCCGGACGTGCCGGCGACGGCCAGGCCGACGGCGGCGAGCAGGCTGACGGCGACGTTCACGTACAGCAGGGCAGGCGAACCGGTGGCGCGGGTCGAGCGGGCGTCGATGATCGCGGCGGCGACGTCGACCAGCGGATAGAGCACGAACAGCGCGACGGCCGACGGGTTGAGGCCGTCGGCGATCGCGAAAGTCACGGCGGCCCAGACGATGGCGAACACGAAGCGGGCGAAGTACAGCCGCCGCAGTGCGGCCGCCGTCGTCGAGATTCCGGAAGCAGTGAGGGTGGTCATGACGATCCTTCGCGTAGTGGAGAGGGGGCTGCGACCAGCGGATCCGCTGCCGGCGCCACGGGAGACCGAACGTTCTGTTCCGTCAACAGTGGCCCGGATCATGTCGACTGTCAAGACCGAACGTTCTATCTATGACGTATCAGCCAGCCTACAGCAAGACCGAACGTTCTTTCGCTAGGATGGGCCGCATGGTGCGTGCAGAGCTCGAAACCCGGCCGTCCGAGGCGCGACTTCGGCTCCTGACCACAGCGAGCACGATCTTCTACGCGGAGGGCATCCACTCTGTGGGTGTCGAACGGATCATCTCCGCGGCGAAGGTGACCCGGGCCACCTTCTATCGGCACTTCCCCGGCAAGGAGGACCTTGTCCTGGCCTATCTGCAGGGCGCCGACGAAAGCATCCGCAGTCAGGTGGCAGCGGCCGTCGCCACCAGCCCGTCGGCGAGCGACGCCGTCCGGGCCATCGCGGCCGGGATCGCCGCGGCCATCCAGTCACCCGGCTTTCGGGGATGCGCCTTCCTCAATGCCGTGGCCGAGTATCCCGATCCCGACCACCCGGTGCACCGCGCCGTCCTCGCGCACCGGCAGTGGTTCCTCGACACGATCAACGCCCTCATGACGAGCATCGAGCCGACCGACGCCGAGCCCGCCGCGCAGCACATCGTCATGCTGCGCGACGGCGCCATGGCGGCCGGATGCCTGTTCGACCCCGCTGCCATCCGCGAGACCTTCCTGCGCGGCGTCGACGGACTCGTCCGGATCCACAGCTCGCGTCGGCCTTCCTGACCGCCGCGCCGGCGGCGCTGAATCGTGCGGAGCCGCCGGGTCTGCGGCTAACGCACCAGCGGCAGTGCCGCGAGCAGCGGTGCCGCGTGGTCGAGCCACAGCTTGGCGAGCAGGTCGGTGCCGTCCGGGCTCAGGTGGACGCCGTCGGGTGCGAGCCCGGCCGGGTCCCCGACGGAGTTGAGCGCGGTGTCGGCGGGAACGAGCACGGCGCCGTAGTCGCGCGCGAGGTCGCGTACGATATCGATCTTGGGTTCGAGGTCTTCGCGCCACTCGACCTGCTCGGCCCGCACGGGCAGCAGGAACGGCTCGACGAGCACGAGCGCGGTGCCGGCGGCGGCCAGCGGGTCGAGCAGCGCCCGGTAGTTCACCTCGAAATCGGCCGTGGTCGTGTGCGTGCCGCTGTCGTAGCGCCGCCAGGTGTCGTTGACGCCGACGAGCACGCTGACCAGCGACGGGTGTTCGGCCAGTACGTCGTGCGCCCACCGGGCGCGCAGGTCGCGGGTGGTGTCGCCACTGATGCCCCGGTTGATCCAGCGGGCCCGGCCGGCCAGGGCGCGGGTGATGCGCAGGACGTAGCCGTCGCCGAGTCCGGCGGGGTCGGTGCGGCGGTCGCAATCGGTGATGCTGTCACCGGCGAACAGGACGGTCGGCGGGGTCATGGCTGGATCCTTTCGAGGTCGAAGAGCATGGCCTGCTGAGGGTTGAGGGTCGGCAGCGGCACGCCCGCGACGGCGAGCACTGCGCCGGACAGTTCGACCGGGCCGCGGCGGGCCTGGGTGATCCAGGCGGGGTCGTGGCCCTGGTGGCGGCTGGCGGTGCCGAGTTCCTCGCGGACGGCGACGCGATAGCGGGCGGCAGGGTCGAGGCCGGGGAAGCGGACGCGGCCGGACTGGCCTGCCGCCGAGGTGTGCAGCCGGGCCCAGGTGAACAGGGCGCGGGTGCCGTCGTGGGCGACGGTGCCGTACAGGGCGGTGGCGTCGTCGGCGAGGTCGGCGTTGACGACGCGGCCGGTGTGCAGCAGCGGGCGCAGCTCGCGGTAGAGCCGCGACCAGGCGGTGATGGCGGCGAGTTCGGTGTCGCTGACGGCGGTCAGGTCCTGTTCGATACCGGCGTGCGCGGTCAGGGAGGTGATGAGCCGGAACGACAGGTCGGTGGTGCGGGAGGTGGTGTGGGAGCGTGCCGCGCCCAGGTGCGAACCGATGAGTTCGGGGGGTACGAGGGCGCGGGTCCACCGTTCGATCTGGACGCGTTCGACGGGGTCGTTGCAGTCGGAGGCCCATACCCGGTCGGTGCGGTCGAGGATGGCCAGGTCGATGCGGCCGCCGCCGCCGGAGCAGGTCTCGATCTCCAGGCGGGGGTGGCGGGTGCGCAGTTCGTCGAGCAGCCGGTAGAGGGCGCGGGTCTGCCCGCGTACGGCGGGGCGGTCGCCGTCCGGTGCGCGGCTGACGGCTTCGAGCAGGTCGCGGTTGTGGTCCCACTTGAGGTAGTCGATGGCGTGGGCGGCGACCAGGTCGTCGATGCGGGCCAGCAGGTAGGCGTAGGCGTCGGGGCGGGCGATGTCGAGCACGTACTGCTGCCGGGCGCTGGGGCCGAGGCCGGCGCGGGGGCCGAGGATCCAGTCGGGGTGCTGCCGGGCGAGCCGGGAGTCGAGGTTGACCATCTCGGGTTCGAACCAGAGCCCGAACTGCATGCCGTGGGCGCGTACGACCTTGACGAACGGGTCGAGCCCGTCGGGCCAGACGTCGCGGTCGACGTGCCAGTCGCCCAGGCCCGCGGTGTCGTCGCGGCGGCCGTGGAACCAGCCGTCGTCGAGCACGATGCGTTCGACGCCGACGGCGGCGGCGCGTTCGGCCAGCCGGGTGAGCCGGTCGAGGTCGTGGTCGAAGTAAACGGCCTCCCAGGTGTTGAGCACGAGCGGCCGGGCGGTGGCGGGGTGGTGCGGGCGGGCGCGCAGCCGCCGGTGCAGGCGGTCGGTGACGCCGTCGGTGCCGGTGCCGGACCAGGTGAACAGGACCGTGGGCGCGTCGTAGCGGTCGCCGTCGGCGAGGATGACCTCGCCGGAGTGCAGGGCTTCGCCCGCGCCGAGCACGGCGGCGAACGCGCCGGGGGCTTCGGGCAGGCGTTCGGCCAGGTAGCGCTGCTCGCCGCTCCAGGCCAGGTGCATGGCCCAGACTTCGCCGTGGCCGAAGCCGAAGCCGTCGGTGCCGGCCAGCAACAGGTAGGGCGAGTCGTGTCCGGGCTTGCCGCGGTGGGTGGCGCGCAGATGGGTGCCGAAGGCGAACCGGGTGCGCTGGGGGGCGCGTTCGCGGCACCACTTGCCGGTGAAGTCGAGCAGTTCGGTGGCGCGTTCGGGCACGGGCAGCAGGGCGAGCAGCCCGTCGAGGGTGTACGGCACCGCGCCGCCGGCCGGGTCGAGGGCGGCGTCGCGCTGCACGCTCATCGACACGGCGAGCACGCCGTGCGGGTCGAGTTCGTAGGTGATCGCGCAGCGCAGGGCGGTGACCCGGTCGAGGAGGCGGAACTCGATCCGGCCGCCGACACCGTCGGGCGGCAGTTCGATGTGGTGGGTGTCGAGCACGGGCCGGGGTGTGGTGGCGCGGCCGAGGGCGTTGCCGGTCTGCGCGGTCGTGCCGGACCAGCCGTCGTGGGCGGTGGGCCAGACCGACAGCACGCGCGGTTGGTCCGGTGAGTTGTTGAGGATCGCGGGTTCGGCGGTGTGGCGCAGGTCGTCGTAGCGGCCGTCGGCCGGGTCGCCGAGGTCCGCACCCCAGTGCAGGACACGGGGGGTGGGATGGCGCACCTCGACGACGAGGGCCGCGCCTCCGGCACGCAGGGCGAGTACGGCTGGGGTGCCGGATTGCATGGCTGAGAGCCTCCGTGGACGTTACGACAAGGTTACTTGACGCCGTAAATTAATCATGTTTAGTCTGTCGCGGCAAGCGCAGGAGCAGATCGAAAACCCCCGCCGTGGCAACGGCGCGACAGATCGAACATGCGGGAGCAGGACCAATGACGCTCTTGGAAACACCGGCCGGCGAAACGCGGCCACCACAGCAGGCAAGGCGGCGGCGCGGCAGGGGCCGGGGCGCGATGAACGCGGACTCCCCCGCTCACCGCGGCGACGCCCGGCTGGCGTGGGTGCTGATCGCGCCGTCCCTGATCGGGTTCGCGGTGTTCGCGGTCTACCCGACGCTGCGCGGGCTCTACCTGAGCTTCACCGACTTCGCGGTGCTCACCCCGCCGACGTGGGTCGGCTTCGACAACTACGTCAAGCTCGCCGCCGACGACGTCTTCTGGTCCGCGCTGGGTGTCACCGTCTACTTCGTCGCGCTGTCGGTGACCATCAGCCTGGCCGTCTCGGTCGTGACCGCGGCGGTGCTGCACCGCCTCACGTCCTCGACCGTCATCCGCGGCCTGATCATCCTGCCGTTCCTCATCTCCGCGGTCGTCGCCGCGACCGTGTGGTCGTGGATGCTCGACGCGCAACTCGGCATCGTCAACATCGCCATCGAGGCGCTCGGCGGCGACAGCGTGCGCTTCCTGACCTCCCGCGAATGGGCGATCCCGTCGATCGCGCTGATCAACGTGTGGAAGCAGATGGGTTACACGTCGATCATCATCTTCGCCGGCCTGCAGACCATCCCGCCCACCGTCTACGAGGCCGGGCGCATCGACGGCGCGAGCGAGCTGCAGATGTTCCGCAAGCTCACGCTGCCCCTGCTGCGCCCGATCCTGGCCCTGGTGCTGGTCCTCAACGTCATCGGCGCGTTCCAGGTGTTCGACATCGTCCAGGTCACCACGAAGGGCGGGCCGGCCAACGCCTCCAACGTGCTGCAGATGCTGATCTACAGCAAGGCGTTCGGGCAGTTCGACTTCGGCTACGCCTCGGCGATGTCGTTCGCGCTGTTCGCGATCCTGCTCGTCATCACGTTCCTGCAGATGCGCCTGCTGCGCGCCAACGAATCGGAGGTCAGCGCATGACCGCCACCGCCACCGGCCGCCGGCGCGGCTGGACCGTCGGCAAGGCCTTCGCCTGGACGTACCTGCTCGGCGTGCTCTTCGTGACGATCTTCCCGTTCTACTGGATCCTGCGCACCGCGCTGTCGGACAACTACGCGCTCATGGCGCAACCCGACTCGATCCTGCCCGCGGGCTTCACCTGGGGACCGTTCCGGCGGGTGCTCGGGCTGGCCACGACCCAGGAGTCCATCGCCGAGGGCGGCTCGGGCGCGTCCGTCGAACTCGGCCACTTCCTGGTCAACTCCGTCATCTACGCGACGCTGTCCACCGCGCTCATCGTGTTCTTCTCCACCATCGCCGCGTACGCCTTCGCCCGCCTGCACTGGCGCGGCCGCGACCTGGTGTTCAACCTGTTCCTCACCGCGCTGATGGTGCCCGGCATCCTCACCCTGCTGCCGAACTTCGTGCTGGTGAAGGAACTCGGCCTGCTCAACACCTTCGCCGGGATGGTTCTGCCCGGGTCGCTGTTCTCCGCTTTCAACATCTTCTTCCTGCGGCAGTTCATGCTCGGCCTGTCCACCGAGATCGAGGAGGCGGCGCTGCTCGACGGCGCGGGCCGGCTTCGCGTGCTGTTCGGCATCACCCTGCCGATGACCAGCGGACCCGTCATCACCCTGTCGATCCTGGGCTTCATCGGCATGTGGAACGACTACTTCTGGCCGCTGCTGGTCACCAGCGACGAGTCCGTGCAGCCGCTGACCCTCGCGCTGGCGGTGTTCAAGCAGTCATCGCCGCAGGCACAGCCCGACTGGGCCGGCCTGATGGCGGCGACGCTGGTCGCGGCCCTGCCGATGCTCGCGCTGTTCATGGTGTTCGGCAAGCGCATCGTCAACTCCATCGGTTTCTCCGGGGTGAAGTGATGACGCCGACGCTGCGCCTTGCCTGGGCCCGACCCGCCCGGGAGTGGGTCGAGGCCACACCGCTGGGCAACGGGCGCATCGGCGCGATGGCCTTCGGCGGCGCCCAGGCCCGGTTCCAGGTCAACGACGCCACGGTCTGGTCCGGGCACCCCGATGGACCGGCCGACGCCCTGGACGACCTCATCGCGGGCGGAGCCGGTCCGGCCCGCCTGGCCGAGATCCGCGCCGCCATCGACGCCGAGGACCTGCGCCGGGCCGAAGCGCTGCTGATGAGTTTCCAGGGCCCGTACTCCCAGGAGTTCCTGCCGTTCGTCGACCTGGTGGTGGAAACCCGCGGCGCGGCCACCGCACCCGGCCGGGCCGCCCGCGTGCTCGACCTCGACGAAGCACACCTGAGCGAGGCGCTGCACGTCGACGGGATCGCCGTCACCCGACGCAGCTACGTCAGCGCGCCGGCCGGCTGCCTGCTCGTCGAATACCTCGCCGACTCCCCCGTGCTCGACGTCGACCTGCGCCTGTCGACCCCGCTGCGGCAAGCCGGACGCGGCACCACCGCGACCACGCTGATCCTCGACGTGGTCGCGCCGGTCGACGGCGCACCCGCCCACGAACCCTCGGTCGTACCCGCACACCGGTATCTCGACGGTGCCGGATTCGACCACTTCGCGACCGCGGCACTGGCGGTCCGAAGCGACGGAACCCACGGTTCCGCCGGTGACACCCTGCAGATCCGCGGGGCGAGCCGGCTGCTGATCGCACTGTCGACGTCGAGCAGGGCTGCACTGTGGTGGGCTGACCCTGACGGCGGCGGCTGGCGGACCTCCTCCCGCGAGGAGATCCGGGAGCACGCCCGCTCGACCGCGGAAGCCGCCCTGCGGCGCACCGCCGACGAGCTGTTCACCGAGCACCTCGCCGACGTGCGGGACCATGCCTCGGGGGCGCGCTTCGCGATCGGCGGCCGGCGCGGCGGCACCTGGGACACCGACACCGACGTGCTGCGCGGCGACGACGAAGGCCTGCGCGCCACCGTGCTCGCCGAGTACGGCCGCTACCTGCTCGCAGCCGCCTCACGCACCGGCGGACCCGCCGCGAACCTGCAGGGCATCTGGAACGACGAGCTGCGCCCGCCCTGGTCGTCCAACTACACCATCAACATCAACACGCAGATGAACTACTGGCCCGCGCCGGTGGCCGGGCTCGACCACTCGGTCGAGCCGCTGACCGCGCTCGTGCGGCGGATGGCCCGTACCGGATCCGAGGTCGCCGCCCGCCTCTACGGGGCCCGCGGCTGGGTCGCCCACCACAACAGCGACCTGTGGGGCTGGAGCCTGCCGGTCGGCATGGGACACGGCGGGCCGAGCTGGGCGATGTGGATGATGGGCGGCGTCTGGCTCACCCACAACCTGTGGGACCGCTACGAGTTCACCGGCGACCGCGACCTGCTCGCCCACACCGTCTGGCCGCTCATGCGCGGCGCGACCCTGTTCTGCCTCGACTGGCTCGTCGACGACCCGGCCACCGGCGGCCTGCGGACCGTCCCGTCGACCTCCCCCGAAAACCTGTACGTCGGCCCCGACGGCCGGCCCGAGGCGATCGGCGTGTCCACCACGACCGATCTGGCCCTGATCCGGGCCCTGTTCGAACGCTCCCGCACCGCCATCGCCGTGCTCGGCGCCGACGACCCGATCGACGCCGAACTGGCCGCCGCCCTCGACCGGTTCCCCCGGCTCGCCGCCGGACCCGACGGACGGCTGCGCGAATGGTCGACCGACGCCGTCGACGTCGACCCGCACCACCGGCACCTGTCTCCGCTGGTCGCCCTGTACCCCCTCGACCTGATCGACCCGGCCCGCACCCCCGAGCTCGCCGACGCCGCACGCCGTTTCCTCGACGGCCGCGGCCCCGGCGCGATGGGCTGGTCCTGGGCGTGGAAGGTCGCGCTGCGGGCCCGGCTCGGCGACGCCGACCACGCCCGCGAACTGCTGCTAGAAGCGTTCACGCCGTTCGACCGCGACCACCGCAGGCTCGCCCCGGTCGACGGGTCCGAGTGGGGCGGGCTGCTGCCGAACCTGTTCAGCACCCACCCGCCGTTCCAGATCGACGGCAACTACGGGTTCACGGCCGCCATCGCCGAGATGCTGGTCCAGAGCCACGGTGGCCGCTTGCGGCTGCTGCCGGCCCTGCCCGCGGCCTGGCCCGAGGGTCAGGTGACCGGCCTGCGCGCCCGCGGCGGCCGTGAAGTCGACCTTGCCTGGAGCGGCGGCGTGCTCGAACGTGCCGCCGTCCGCGACCGCACCGGGCTCGCGCAGCGGATCACCGTCGAGCACGACGGCCAGACATACGAACTGGACCTGCCGCCGCACGGCGAGGTCATCCTGCCCGGCGTGTGAACGCCCGGCCCACAGACCCACCACAACACATCACGCACACCCGATCGGGCGTCAGCGACGGCGCCCCGCCACCCACAGTGAGGAACTCGTGAAACCGCAGCGAATCGCATCGGCGTTAGCGTTCGTCGTCATCGCCGCCTCCGCGCTCACCGCCTGCTCGACCACCGACGAGACCAGCGCCGGCAGCGGCACGGTCAACTGGTGGACCTGGGACGAGCGGCAGGCCGCCTCGTACCAGAAGTGCCTGCCCGGCTTCCAGAAGGACAACCCCGGCATCACCGTCAAGATCTCCCAGTACGGTGTGGGCGACTACTTCACCAAGCTCACCGCCGGGTTCGTCTCCGGGGCCGCCCCGGACGCGTTCCAGAACAGCGTGCCGTTGCTGGGCGCCTACGCCGGCCAGAAGCAGATCATGCCGCTCGACGACCTGATCAAGAAGACCGGCTACGACCTGAAGGTCTTCAACATCGGCGTCGACTCGTGGAAGTACACCGACGGCAAGCAGTACGGCATCCCGCTGGACTGGGCCGGGGCCGCCATCTACTTCAACGAGGCCAAAGTGACCGAGGCGGGCCTGACCGCCGAGCAGGTCCAGAACATGACCTGGAACCCCGACGACGGCGGCACCTTCGACGACATCGTCGCGCACCTCACCGTCGACAAGAACGGCGTCCGCGGCGACCAGGCCGGATTCGACAAGACCAAGGTCGCCACCTACGGCATCGGCAGCCTCGCCTCCGGTGACTTCAACGGCCAGACCTCGTGGAACTCGTTCGTGTCCACCCTGGGCTGGCGCATGGGCGACAAGCCGGCGTGGCCGACCCGCTTCCAGTACGACAGCCCCGAGTTCGTCAAGACCCTCGAGTACGTGCGCGGTCTCGGCGACCGCGGCCTGATGCCCGCCTACGGCCAGCTGACGGTCTCCGGCAGCCAGCAGGTCGGCTCCGGAACCGTCGCGATGATCCAGGGCGGCACCTGGGACGCGACCTCGATCACGAAGATCCCGGGCGTCAAGGTCGGCATCGCGCCGACCGTCAAGGGCCCGAAGGGCCGCTCGATGATCTCCAACTCCAACGCCAACAACATCTACGTCGGCACCAAGAACCTCGACGCGACGTGGAAGTGGGTCACCTACATGGGATCGGAGGCGTGCCAGTCGGCCGCCGGCGTCGACGCCACGTTCCTGCCCTCCATCGCCAAGTCGCTGCAGGCCGCCGTCGACGCGCAGAAGGCCCAGGGGCTCGACCTGTCGGGCTTCGTCAACGCGCTGAACAACGGCGAGCTGTGGGCGGCCCCGCCGACGGCCAACGGCCAGGAACTCGCCGACACGATCAAGCCGCTGTTCGAGGCGTACTTCAGCGGTGAGCGCGACAAGAACGTGTTCGGTGAGATGGCGAAGAAGACCGAGGAGATCCTCGCCGAGTGACACCCGGTGCGGGGGTGGGAACGGCGTTCGCGCCCGCCCCCGCACCTCTACGGTATTGCTTGGATCACGCGCCACCGCACGCACATCCACACCACGAGGGATCCCCGATGAACGAACCAGGCGCCGCCGTCGCACTGCTGCAAGGAGCCTCCGCCGCAGCCGCCGAGGTGTTCAAGGCCATCCTCACCCGGGGTCCGATCAGCCGCATCGACATCGCCCGGCTGGCCGGCCTGTCCCAGGCCGCGGTCACCAAGGCGGTCGCGCCGCTCATCGACGTCGGCCTGGTCTCCGACCGCCTGCAGTCCCCACGCGACGGGCAGCCGGGACGCCCCGCGAACCCGCTGATGGTCGTGCCCGACGCGCTGGTCTGCCTCGGCATCAAAGTCAACGCCGACGAGGTCGTCGGCGTCGCCACCGACCTGACCACCCGCATCCTGGCCAGCGACCGCCGGCCGCTGGACGACACGAAGCTCGAGACCGTCGTCGATGCCATCGCGGCCACCACCGACCGGCTCGTCGGCCTGCTCGGCGAGCACGCCCGGCGGCTGTGCGCCGTCGCGGTCACGGTCTCCGGCGACGTCGACACGCAGGGCGGCACTGTCCGCGAGTCGGCGATCATGGGTTGGGCCGACGTGCCGCTCGCGGCGATCCTGACCGAGCGGCTCGGCCGCGACGTGCTCGTGGAGAACGACGTACGCGCCCTGACCATCGGCGAGCACTGGTTCGGCGTCGGTGTGGGCACCGCCTCGTTCGCGATCGTCACGATCGGCCGCGGCATCGGCAGCGGGCTGCACGTCAACGGCGAGGTCGTCGAAGGCGCCTACGGCGTGGCCGGCGAGATCGGGCACCTGCCGCTCACCTCACCGGACCGGACCTGCCCGTGCGGGCGACGCGGCTGCGTCGAGGCCGTCGCCGGGACCCCCGCGATCGTCGCCGAGGTGTCGCGCGGGCACGGCAGGCAACTGTCGATCGGCGAGGTCGTCGACCTGGCACACCACGGCGACCCGCTGGCGGTGCGCACGTTCGAGCAGGCGGCGACCGTGATCGGCACCGCGATCGCGACGCTGGTCAACCTCACCGGACCCGAACTGGTCATCATCGGCGGCGAGGCCGTCAGCGACTTCGACCTGTTCGAGGCGCACCTGCGGGCCGCGTTCGCCGAACACGCCTTCGGCGCGGCGGCCCGGTGCAGGATCGTCACCCGCCCGCACACCTTCGAGGACTGGGCCCGCGGCGCGTCCGCGTCGGCGATCCGGCGACTGGCCGAGAACCGCGACTGAGCCCGCAGCCGACCGACCCCGTCGACCCCGGAAGGACGCCATGACCGCGCCGACCGTCCTGTTCATCGGCGACAGCATCACCGACAGCGGCCGCCACGACGACCCGGACGGGCTCGGCGACGGCTACGTCCGCCGCGTCGCCGAGGCCGTCGGTCCGAAAGCACGCTGGCTCAACCGCGGGATCACCAGCAACAGCACCCGCGACCTGCTCGCCCGCTGGGACACCGACGTGCTCGCCGAACGCCCGGCGCTGGTCAGCGTGCTCGTCGGCATCAACGACACGTGGCGGCGATACCACCGCGCGGACCCGATGGCGACCGAGGAGTTCGACGCCAACTACCGGGCCCTGCTCGACCCGCTCGCCGCGAACGGGACACGGCTGGTGCTCGTCGAGCCGTTCCTGCTGCCCGTCGACGCCGAGCAGCGATCCTGGCGGTCCGATCTCGACCCGAAGATCGAGGTCGTACGCGCCCTCGCCCACGACTACGGCGCGGTCCTGGTCCCCGCCGACTCCGCGCTCAACGCCGCAGGCGACGCCGCGACCGTGGCACCCGACGGCTTCCACCCCGGCGAACACGGCACAGCGCTGCTGGCGGCGCTGTGGCTGCGGCACGCCGGACCCGCCGTCACCGCACTACAGCGGCCCTGACCCGGCCACCGAAGGAGCACCCCATGTCAGTGATCTCCCACGCCACTGCCTACCTGGTCGACCTTCCCGTGGAAGTGCCGCGCACGGATGCCGTCCAGGCGTTCCTCAAACAGGAGACGATCTTCGTCGAGATCGAGACCGCCGACGGCGGGCACGGGCGCGGCTACGCGTACACCATCGGCACCGGCGGCACCGCGGTGCTCGCCATGCTCACCGACTACCTGCTCCCCCGCCTGCTCGGACAGGACGCCGCCCGCCCCGAGGCGATCTGGCGCGACCTGCACGGCGCCACCCGGGCCACCACCGTCGGGGCCATCACCTCGCTGGCGCTGGCCGCCGTCGACACCGCCGTGTGGGACTGGCGCGCACGCGCGGCCGGGCTGCCGCTGTGGCGGCTGGCCGGCGGCGCCAAGGACCGGATCCCGCTCTACGACACCGAGATGGGCTGGCTGCACCTGAGCCCCGACGAGCTGGTCGAAGGCGCCCGGTCCGCGCAGCATTCGGGCATGACCGGCGTGAAAGTCAAGATCGGCAAGCCGTCGCTCGCCGACGACGTCGACCGGCTCACCGCCGTACGCTCCGCACTCGGGCCGAGCTTCGACATCATGGTCGACGCCAACCAGTCGATGACGCTGGCCGAAGCCGTCCGGCGGTCGCGGGCCCTGGCGCACCTCGACCTGTTCTGGCTGGAGGAGCCGCTACCCGCCGACGACATCGCCGGCCACGAGCGGCTCGCGCGGGCCACCGCCATCCCCATCGCCGTCGGCGAGTCGATGTACTCGGCAGGCCAGTTCGCCGAATACCTCACCCGGGGCGCGGCCACGATCGTGCAGGCCGACGTGGCGCGCGTCGGCGGCATCACACCCTGGCTGAAGATCGCCCACCTGGCCGAGGCGCACAACGTGGCCATCTGCCCGCACTTTCTGATGGAGCTGCACGTCAGCCTGTGCGCCGCCGTGCCGAACAGCCGCTACCTGGAGCACATCCCCCAGCTGCGCGCCATCACCAGGTCCGGCATCGAGGTCGCCGACGGGCACGCGCTCGCACCGGCACAGCCCGGCCTGGGCATCGACTGGGATCTCGACGCCATCGACAACCTGCGTACCACCTGACAGCACCGCCGACCTGGTAGGAACCGAGACCGACAGCCGCCGGACGCCTTCCGGGTCTGCTGCCGGTCGTCTCCTCCCCGCGGTCAGAACGTGGCGATCGGGTTGACCGGACTGCCCGACGTGCCAGCGAAACGGACCGGTGCGACCGCGAGCTGGAAGTCCCACTGGCCGAGCTCGGCTGCCGTCGACGCGCAGGCCTCCAGGTCGCAGTTGTCGAGCATCCACAGTCCCATGGCGACGAGGCTCACGGCGTGCACCGGCATCAGCACGTCCGGGTAACCCGAGGGCTGAACGTCCTGGGGGGTGTCGGCGCCGATCAGCGCGACCTGCCGTTCGTGCAGCCAGGGCAGGCAGGACGCGTGCCAGCCGGCCTGCGTGAAACCGCCGGCCGCACCGCGCTCGTGCCGGAAGCGGCCGTAGCCGGTCCGCAGCAGCACCGCGTCGCCGGGGCGCACCCGAACGCCCTGGCGGCGCTCGGCCTCCTCGAGGTCGTCGGGGGTCACGCCCTGCCCCGGCTCCAGCCACGGCACGTCGCGGACCCGTGCGATGTCCAGGAGGACACCACGGGTGATGATCCCGTCCGCCGCCGCGGTGACGGCCGCCCACGCCGATCCCGTCGCGCCGTCGATCAGCGCGTGCGGGCGCCCGTTGTACATCTTGCCGTCCCAGAGGATGTGGCACGGCGAGTCGAGGTGGGTGATGGTGTTGCCGTGGAAGGTGATGCCGAGCCGCTCGGAGGAGAAGCCCCAGCGCCGGTCGGCGTGGAAGGCGGCCACCGGCATGTTCTCGGCGCCCGGCATGTCAGCGGCGCACGGGCACGACGTCGTCGACCGCTCCATGTCGTCGGGCACGACGACCTCCCATGCGCACGACACGCTCCTGCCGTGGCGCACGGCGCGCGCCGCCGCCAGCCGGACGTCGTCGCCGATGTGGTTCAGGGTGCCGCGTTCGTCGTCGTCACCCCAGCGCCCCCAGTTCGACAGCGTGTCGAAGTACCCGAGCACGTCGTCCTGTGTGGGCATCGGTCGGCCTGCCGTCATCCCTCGACTCCTCCGGTCGCACCGCCCGGGGCCCCGCAGGTGGGGACGTTCCGCCCTCGCCTTCGGCATGACCGCCGCCCGTTCATGAGCGGGCCTGACACTACATCGACGGGCGGACAGTCGGCCGGTCGGCACGAGCAACACGCCCGCTGACAAACGCCCGGCCGGCGCGCGAACCGCGGCAGCCTCGACCAGTTCGCACACGGCCCCGGCCGGCGGTGGCTCCGCCGGCCGGGGCCGTGCATGGTGCGAGGGCTCTGCCGTCGGCGCGGTTCAGCTGCCGCAGGCGGTTCCGTTGAGGGAGAACCCGGTGGGCGCGGAACTGTTGCCGGTATGGGTCGCCTGGAAGCCGATGGTCGTCGACCCGCCCGGTGGGATCGAGCCGTTGTAGTTCACGTTGGTCGCGGTCACCTGCCCGCTGGTCGGTGAGTAGGTGGCGCTCCAGCCGGAGGTGATGTTCTGGCCGGAGGCGAGGGTGAAGCGCAGCGACCAGCCGTTGACGGCGGTCGAGCCGGTGTTGGTGATGGTGATGTTGTCGGTCAGCCCGTTGTTCCACGGATTGAGCGCGTTGGTCACGCGGCAGCCTCCGCTGCCGCCGCCAGGCGAACTCGACGCACTCGGCCGGGGACTCGCGCTGGCCGACGCGCTCGGGCTGGCCGGCGGGTTGCCGCCCTCGCTGACGGTGATGTTGGAGCTTCCGCTGCTCTGGTAGCCCTCGGTCGCCATGATCTGGTAGTTGTGGGTGCCCAGCGTGAGGCCCAGCCGCGACCACGCGTTGAAGTGGTTGGCGGTGGTGATGGTGCCGCTGGTCCGGTGCTGCTGGCGCACGCTCCAGTACTGGTAGAACGTCGCGGTGCCGATGATCGACGGCTGGTTGACCCGCTGGGTGCGGTAGATGTCGTACGTGGCGCCGTCGGTGGTGACCGAACCCAGCCGGGTCGTGCCCGTGCTCGGGTTGTAGCTGCCGAAGTCCTCCACGACGTAGTACTCGATGAGCGGGTTGGTGGTCCAGCCGTACAGCGCCAGGTAACCGTTGCCGTTGGGGCTGAAGCTGCCCGAGTAGTTCACCGTGTGGCTGGACCCGGGGTTCCAGCCCTTGCCGACGACGGTGTTGTTCATGTTGCTCCACTGGACGCTGTACTGGCCGCCCGCGCCCAGGTTCATGGTGACGTTGCCGTTGTCCTTCCAGTACGAGTAGAAGAAGCCGTTGTGGTAGCCGGTGGAGTTCGAGGTGATGGTCCGGTCGGCCTCGGCATGGGCCGTGCCGGCCACGACGATCGACGCTGCGGCCAGCACGACGGCGCACGCGCCGCCGATGAGCGCGTTGACCCGGCTGCGCCTGCGCGGCAGCGGGAGGGACGGTTGGTCGTTCACGCGAGTGTTTCCTTCACGAAAGGGCAGCCAGCGGGCAAGGCTGCGGGGAATCGACTCGATGCCGTCGGGGCCGTCCGGGCGGGCGGCCGTCAGGGAACGGCGGAGCGTGCCGGTGACGCGTGGGCGTGGTCCGGTCGACAGCCAGGTGCCAGGTCATGGCCATGGCCGAGGACCGCCGATCGTCGACAATCATCGATGCTCGCAGTATTGGACCGTCCCGCCGAACCTGTCAACAACTTCCGGAAATTATCGGCGAAACGCCGCCGCATCCACCCCACCCAACGTGAGGATGCTGCCATGTGACCAGAGCATCCGAGATTCCGGAAGTTTCAGCGCGAGCACATGCCCGACCGCAAGGACCGCCCGGCCGCCGGCAAGTCGACTTCCGCGACGGGCGGGTACGTCACCTACGAGACCGCGGCCTGGCATACGGCACGCGCCTGGCCGGGATCGCAGCCGGAATACAACGAAGCCGGCACGGCCCACAGGTGCCACCGCCGGGCGAGCAGCAGCACGGGCGCAAGCCTGTCCCTGTTCCCATATAGGCCTTGATGACCGTTTCATGGCTTATGCTGGCCGCCGTGATCCGTGCCCTGCCCGCCCGTCGCGCCGCCGTCGGCCTCACCGCCGCGGCGATGCCGTTAATCCTGGCCGCGGCCGCCGACGAAGAACCCCATCCGGAGATCACGGTCAAGGATGTGCTGCGCGCCGGCAAGGCCCTCAAGCAACTGGTCAAAGCCGGTGCCGGCGGCAGCGACCGGCAGGAGATCCTCGAAGGCCTGACCGACGGCGACCGCGTCGTCGTCAGCGGGCTGGCACAGATCGTCGACGGAATGACCGTCGAGTGACCGGCATCGTCGAAGCACGCCAGGCCACCCGCCACCACCGTATCGGCCAGACCGGCGTCACCGCGCTGCGCGCGGTCGACCTGACCCTGGCCCGCGGCGAGCACCTGGCCATCACCGGGCCGTCGGGCTCAGGCAAGTCGACGCTGCTGCAACTACTGGGCGGGCTCGACCGGCCCACCTCGGGACGGGTGCTCATCGACGGGCAGGACACGACCCGGCTGCCGCAGGCCGACCTGGCCCGCATCCGCAACCGCGTCATCGGCTTCGTGTTCCAGGCCTTCCACCTGCAACTGCGGATCAGCGCCCTGGACAACGTCGCACTGCCGCTGGTGTACGCCGGCGTACGCCGCGACGAGCGACGCCGCCGCGCGGCCGAGATGCTGGCCCGCGTGGGCCTGGCCGACCGGGCGCGGCACCAGCCGGGCCAGCTGTCCGGCGGCGAGCAGCAGCGGGTCGCCGTGGCCCGCGCCCTGGTCACGCAGCCGGCGGTCCTGCTGGCCGACGAGCCCACCGGCAACCTCGACTCCGCGACCGGCGAACAGCTGCTGGACCTGCTGACCGAACTCAACGCCGAGCGCGGCGTGGCCCTGGCGATCGTCACACACGACCGCGACATCGCCGCCCGCGCCGCCCGCCGCATCGTGATGCGCGACGGCCGCATCGTCGACGACACGCACCGGGAGACCCGTTGAGGATCACCGAAGCGGTACGCGTCGCCGCCGCCGCACTGCTCGCCGCACGCCTGCGGGCCGGCCTGACCATGCTCGGTGTCGTCATCGGGGTCAGCTCGGTGATGGTGCTGATCGCGATTGGCGACGGCACCCGCCGCGAGGTGGCCGGGCAGGTCGACCAGCTCGGCTCGAACCTGCTGCTGGTGCTGCCGGGCAAGGTGGAGTTCAACATGCCCACCCGGTCCCGGATGCAGCTGGCCGACGTCGACGCGGTCGCCCGGGTCGTCGGCGACCCCGCGCGGGTCGCCGCCTCGGTCGCCTCCGGCGAGATGGTCCAGGCCGGCACCGCCAAGACGTTCACCACGGTCGCGGGCGTGCTGGAGAACAACCGCAACGTGCTGGTACGCGACCTGGCGCGCGGCAGCTACCTCACGCGCTCCGACGTGGACGTCGCCCGCCGGGTCGCGGTGCTGGGCGCGGCGGTCGCCCGTGCCCTCTACGGCGACACCGACCCGGTCGGGCGGCAGATCACCGTCGCCGGGGTGCGGTTCCGGGTGGCCGGGGTGTTCGCGCCGCTCGGGCAGAGTCTCGGCGTGGACCGCGACGACGAGGTGCACATCCCGCTGACCACGGCACAGCGGCTGTTCGCCACGACCCGGGTGGACGGGTTGGCCGTACGTGCCGACGACCCGGCCACTATGACCGCGCTCGGTGACCGGATCGTCGCCGAGCTGGCCGAACGTCACCCCGACAGCGAGTTCACCGTCGTCACCCAGGACCAGATCCTGTCCGTGCTCGGCGACATCCTGGCGGTGCTCACCGGCGTACTCGGCGCCACCGCGGGCATTTCGCTGCTGGTCAGCGGCGTCGGCGTCGCCAACATCATGCTCGTGTCGATCCGCGAACGCACCCGCGAGATCGGCCTGCGCATGGCCGTCGGCGCCCGACCCGCCGACATCACCGCCCAGTTCCTGGCCGAGGCCGTACTGCTGACCAGTATCGGCGGGGTGCTAGGCATCGCCTTGGGCGCGGGGGCAACGGTCGCCGTCGAGCGCTTCACTCCCCTGCCGACACTGCTGACCGGGTGGGCGGTGCTGCTGTCGTTCTGCGTGGCGGCCGGCGTCGGACTGGTCTTCGGCGTCCTGCCCGCCCTGCGCGCCGCCCGGCTGGACCCCGTGCCCGCTCTGCGCGCTGAATAACGGGGCTCCGGTCGGCGTCCTGACGGTCGGGTGTGCCTTGTACCTGCCAGGACCCGATGGCGTGTGTCGCCGACCCGCCGTGTTCACTGGTCGGCAGCTGGTTCTAGATGACTTCCGGGAGCTCTTCTACCGTGACGCCCGTTGACAGTGATGTGCTCGCAGAAGCGTGGTCCGACGCGATTCGCGGCATCTGCGAGACCACCCCGCAGGGTTGGTACGCCGAGCAAGGCAATGTCCGGGCGGGCGTGACTCGGACCGCCATCCCGTCGCTGAACGTCGCGTTCAGCATCTCCCCCGACCCGGATCTGACATCGCTGGAAGACCTGGCTGCCGAGGTGGGCAGGCTGGGTGTCCCCTGGTCGGTCATCGTCCGCGGCGCGGGCGACGAGGTCGCCGACCTCGCGGCCCGGCACGGCCTGCTCAAGCGTGGCGGCCTACCGGTGATGGCCTGCGCCGCCGAGGACGCCGTGCTCGTCGGCGATGAGCGGCGATCGTGGGTGCACGCGATCGACGCGGCGGCCAGTGACATCTACACCGATACGCTCACCGCGGGTTTCGAAGTGCCCGACGGCACCTTCGGCACCCTGATGGGCGGCCGGGTCCTGGACTCGCCGGGGGTCACCGGTTATCTGGCTGACGAGTCCGGCGTGCCGGTCGGGACGGGGCTGGGGTATTGCGGCCGCGGCACGGTCGGGGTGTTCAACATCGCCGTGGTGCCGTCGTCCCGCGGCCGAGGCGTGGGCCGCGCGCTGACCGCGCGAGTGATGGCAGACGGCTTCGGGGCAGGCGCCCGGGTGGCGTACCTCAATCCCTCGGCGGACGGCTGGAAGCTGTACGAGTCGATGGGATTTCGCCTGGTGGAGACGTGGGCCATGTTCACCGCCGCCTGAACGGCGTCGGTGCTGCCGCCGGTTACTTCGCGAGCGTGGATGCGGTAGCGTCCCGCCGTTTCGAAGCCGATGCCCGCGTAGACCGGCTCACCTTCCTTGCTCGCCTGCAGGGTGGCGATGCGCCTGCGTGCGTTACCGGCACGGCGCGCTGGTGCGCGCCGTGCCGGTGGAGCTCAGGCTGCGAAGCGTCGTCGCGTGATCAACACCAGCAGCGTGCCGCCCAGCGCCGCGGCCAGGCCGATGCCGATGATGAGACCCGTGTTGGAGCCGGTGGTGGGCAACTGACCCTCGGTGTCGGGCGAAGGGCTGGCGGTGCCCGTCTCACCGGAGGCCAGCACCGATACCCGGATCGCGGCGGTGTTGTTGGCGGGGGTCGGGTCCTCGTAGTCGTTCTCGGGGTGCTGGCCGTTCGGGTTGGAAAGCGTCGCGTTGATGCTTCCCTCGCCGACGGTCGCTGACACGATCTTCAGCGGCCAGGTGACGCGACGCGCGTTCGCCGCCCCCGGGTGCACGACGTTGAACCAGCAGCTCATCGAGGTCTTGGACGCGGTACGGCTGATGCAACCGAAGTCTTCTGGCATGGTGATCTGCGCGAGCGGCAGGAATTCGGTGCCGGCGGGCGCGGTCAGCTTGATCATGCCCGGGGAGTCCCATACCGCGTCCAGCCCGACGTTGGTGAGGGTCCATTCAAAATTGACCGTGTCGCCGACGTGCCCCTGGGCCGGCGCGGCCGTGGTCACCACGAAGTCGGACTCCGGCTTGACCCGGTCCGCCCTGAGGGTCACGCCCATCGGCGAGCCTTCTCCGACAGTGACGGCCATCTTGACCTGGGGCTGGCCGGGCGGGCCGGGCGGAGAGATCCGGTGACGGAAGGAGAACTCCTCGGTCTTACCGGCGGTGATTTCCCTGGTGTATGTGCACTCCACGGTGGCGGCCGGCGCGACGCCGAGCGCCCGGCAGGCCGGATCGGCCTGGTCGGCCAGGAACCCGGCCGGTGCGCCCAGCTGGGTCGTGTCCAGGTCGAATCGGAAGGTGACCTGCTGCGTGCCGACGTGACCGATCGCCATGACGACCTTGTCCACGATCAGGGTGTCGCGGGTGGCGACGACATCGCCGACCGAGTTGATGCCACTCACCGGGACACTCGGGTTGGTCTGCTGCGCCGCGACCGGGGTCGCGAGGACGGCGGTTCCCATCAGTGCCGCGAGCAGGGCGCCCGGGAATGCGGCGGCGCGCAGAGGCAGCCGTCGGCGAATGCGTGCCACGTTTGTTCCCCCATGAAAGGCTTCAAGAGCAAAGGCAGGCAGACGATAACGGAGAGATCATCTTCGCGCAACGGGCGGTAGTCGCAGTTGTGGCCGTCTGGGGCATTGGTGTCGTTCGCCAGTCGGTCGTCGATCACGTGGCGACACCACGGCCCTGATGTCGAACGGCGCCGACGCCGGCCTCCGTGCGGAGGCCGGCGTCGGCATACGTTGCGAGACTAGAACGGCGGGTTATAGCAGTCGATGAAGGTGACCTCACCGTTTCGGGGATCACGCCAGTAGTCCGGCCACTCCATCGCCTGACGGGTCTCCGGCCCGAATACGCCGTCGGCGCTCACGCCGAGGCGGTTTGCCTGGAGCCACCGAACGGCATCCACCGTGCCGGTGCCGTAGGCGCCGTCTGCCCCTCCGGTGTCGCGGATGCGCTGGGCGGCAGGGGTGGTGCGGTAGCAGCGAAGGATGGCCCACTGCAGCGCCTCCACCGCGTTGGGGCTGCCCGTCTGCCACTGCATGTAACAGCTGAGACCGTTGCCGGTACGCGCGGGAACCACGTAGTAGTTGTTGACGGCCAGTCCATCGGTGCGATGCACCGTAGTGTTGCACGGACCGTAGGCGGCGTGGGCCGGCGCAGCCGCCATCGGGCTGGCTACCAGACCGGCGGAGATGAGGAGAGCCGAAGCTCCCAACAATCCGATCCGTCTGCGGAGCGTCATGGATACTCGTTGCACGGTGCAGTCCTTCTGTCGGTGATCTCGCCTCAGCGACGGCCTTGCCATGAACCATAGGGTTATCGTGGGTTTCGGACTTTGCCGTCCGTGCAGGGAACTTTGTCTACGATGCACCGCTTCAGTCGTGCCGCATCACGCGAGATCCTGCGCCTGCCGGGTCGAAGCCGTTGCCCTGCGGGCAGACTCATCAGGGATCCGTCGGGGACCGGACTTGTCGAGGGAGTACGTGTGGGGGAACCGTCAAACCGCCTGCATGAGCGACGCAGACGACGGGCTGCCTCATGAGTCCCGTCCTGGACACGGCGTTCATCCCGCCGCACGACCGGGAGGAGGCGATCCGGCATGCGGTGTGGGATTCCGTGGTCGCGGTCGACATCGACCACCGGCCTGCGGCTGAGGACATCTCCGTCCGCATGGGTCTCAGCGCCATCGGTCCCGTCAGGATCTGTTCGGCGCGGGCGACGGCGGTCACCGTCCACCGGACGCAGCGGCTGGCCCGGGTGGACGAGGAACCGGCCGTCTTCCTCGGCTTGCAGGTGACGGGCACCAGCCTCGTGGCGCAGAACGGTCGCGAGTGCACACTGGGGCCAGGGGAATTCACCGTGTACGAGTCGATCGCTCCCTACACACTCAGCTTCGCCGAGGGAGTCGACCACCACTTCGTGCGTTTCCCCCGCGCGGCGCTCGCGCTCCCCGACCGGCTGATACGAGACACCACCTCGATCACGTTGGGATCCGACAACCCCCTCGCGCGCCTCGCCTCCACCTACTTCCGTCAACTCGTCGTCGACGGCGAGCTGCACCAGGGCGGGCACGCCGATGCCGCCGTGGAACCCAGCGTCGAACTCCTCCGTGCCGTCCTGACGTCCCAGCACGGCAGCTCCAGCCTGGCCAAGGCACCGTTGGAGGCGACCCTCAGCCTGCGCATCACTCATTACGTCAGGCAGAATCTGGCTGATCCGGATCTGTCCGCGGCACGGATAGCCGCCGTGCACAACATCTCCGTACGTCACCTCTACGCTGTGCTGTCCCGGTCGGGCATCAGCCTCGGCGACTGGATCCGCACACGCCGCCTGGCCGAATGCAGGCGCGAGCTGGCCGGCCCGAACGGTCGGCTACGGGCCATCGCGGCGATCGCGCGAAGCTGGGGCTTCATCGACGCGACGCACTTCAGCAAGGTGTTCAAACAAGCCTACGGAATCTCGCCTCGGGCCTGGCGCAACCAGAACCACCCGCGCTCCGCCGCATGACAGCCGCCGCGCGGCTCAGCGGCCGATAGCCAGGTAGTGCCGCCGCTGCTCGGGCTCCAAGTGCTCGATCGCCGCGCGAAGCAGTACGCGGGGCGCGGTGGCGGCGTATCGGTCGAGGTAGCCCAGCAGCCGGGCTCGGTCGGTCTTGCCGGCCTCGCGGAGCATGCCCCCGGTGGTCGAGGCGAGCATCAGATGGTCGTCGTCGGCCAGGATCTCGGCGAGGGCGAAGGTGTCGTCAACCTGCCCTTGGCGCAGAAAGTGCAGCGTGCAGAAGATCGCGATCCGGCGTTCCTGCGGCAGCGGCGACCGGGCCAACCCGTAGAGCACGTCGCGGGGCTTGTCGAACAGGTGGCGGCCGACGACGTGGTGGGCGCTCACGTCCACCAGGTCCCAGGTCGCGATCCGGTCGGTGCGGCGCAGGTAGAGCTCGTACAGCTCGCGCAGGCGGTCTGGCGTGGTCTGCTTGCGCTGCGCCTGGTGGCCCATGACGCTGACCGCGCCGACCCGCTCCTCGTGGGTCGCCCCTTCGAGGAGTTTCTCGATCTCGGTCGGTGGCAGCTGGGCGTACTCCTTGGCGAGTTTGAAGATCTCGCGCATGGGCAGCGTGCCGTCCGCGGACCGCAACCCGCCGAGCCGCTCGCGAAATTCGGCCGCGGTGAGGTTCATATCGAGCATGAGACCACGTCCTGCGTGTCCCTGGCACGCTCCCGCGCATTGACCAACCCGTTTCGCCTACTGCCAGGCTCGGGAGACGAGTGTTGCTGCCCGCACACACCCCTCGGCCGGGCGGCCATGTTCAATCGAAGTGGACGACCAGGCGCACGCCGTCGTCGCCGAACTTGCCCGCCAGTGCGCTCATGACGGCGAACACGTGTTCCCATCCGCTACCGGATCCGATCACTTCGGCGCGGCTGCCGGGGTCGTACGTCAGCACTGCCCCGGGCACCTCGTGCCGGCCGTAGGTGTCGCCGGGCACGTCGCCCCACGGCAGTCGGCCGAACTGTTCGATGATCTCGGCTGGCCACAGATCGCCGACCCACCACCTGCGATGCGAGGCCTTCTCGTGAAGTCGGATGCATCCCCGGGACACGGGTGGTTGCACCGCCATGTCGAGATCCCTGAGTTCTCCCCAACCCACCCACGTCAGACCATGGATGTCGTTCGGATCGAACTTCGCGATCCTGTCGCGCAGCTCCGTGCTCGCATCGGCCGGCAGCCCCCGGGCTTCGGCCAGTGGTATCCATCCCTGGTAGTTGCGTACACCGAACAGGCAGCCGAACGCCGCGTAGTCCTGATCGGTGAGCAACGGGAACAGGTCCATGGCCACGGTCCACGGTTCTTCGTCCGACCAGTACTCATGATCTGCGAACGGATAGCGGACTTCGATGCAGCCGTAGATGTCCGTGGTCACGGGCGCATCCTGCCAGCTCAGGAGGTGATGCGCCAAACACGATGCGGCGGGACCATCCGGTCCGCTTCGACCTGCTGTCACCTGGTAGCCGACGCTGTGGATGGTGCTGACGGTCCGTTTACCTCCCGGCCACCCTCGAGGGCCGAAAGCTGATGGACCGAAGATCCGCGTCGTGGGAGCCTCATCGCCATGGAGCCACACGGTGAGCAAGCCGCCAGCGAGGTGCTGCATCAACGCGGCTGGCGCAAGGCATTCACTGTGTCGGAAATGGTCGACAAGTGGGCATCGCTCGTGAGTGAGGTAGAAGGCGGTTACGGCGACATGGTCGAGGAGTACGCCAACGATCTCTATAGCCGGAATTGGCTCCACAAAGCATGGCCGTTGGTCACTGATCGCGTGATAACGGTCTGGACTCCGCGGATCAGATCGCTCGATGATCGGTTCAAAGAGGCAACCATCTTCGATGACGGTCAGGCGCTGTCACACTTCCATCGGATCAGCGACTTCGATCCCACCGACATGTGGTGGTGGCGTCGGCATCCTCGACGGCTCGTCGGCGAGTTGGGTGATTCGCTCCGCGCCGTTGGCGCGTCCGACTGATCGCCAAGGCTGGGCGAGTGGGGATCTCCCTGCGGCGGCAGCTTCAGACCACATCAGGGATTCTCACGAAGGAGCCCGGCGGCGGGCCGTGCGCGACCAGCCACCGGGCTCAGGGGCGGGGTCAGCCGGTGGCAGCCAACCTCGGCGTGCCCGCCGCGCTCGCCTGCCGCCGTTCCAGCAGGGTCTTGCCCCACCAGAACATGCCGCGGGCCAGACACACGATCGTGACCGCGAAGAACAGCGTGTAGACGATGTTGAACTGCATGAGCGCGCCGTAGACGAAGGCCACGCTCGATCCGAACATGAACTGCCACTTGAACGGCGTCGGTGTCGTGCCCGGGTCGGTGATCATGTAGTTGGTGAACAGGACGAACGCGACGCCGGTCATCACGGCCAGGGACGCCCACAGGGCGACGTCCCAGATCCAGTGCCGCAGGAGCGCCTGGATGACGAACGCGCCCAGCCAGCCGACGATGAGGCCGACCTTCTTGGTGAGCACCGCGTTGAGCACCGTGCCGGCGGTGAGGATGATCAGCGGAACGGCGATACGGATCATGTCCGGCACGTTCTCGGTGAAGTGGTACGGCGGGGCGACGTTGACCCACGAGAACGCCAGCAGGGTGATGGTGATGCCGAAGTTCGACGGGTTCATGAAGTGCCGCATGCGGCCCTTGATCGGCGCCTGGAGCACCGCCTTCTGGCCGATCGCGACGACCACGGCGAAGGCGATGGGCCAGAAGATGTCATTGGCGTAGAGCAGCATGTTCGCCGCCAGCGCCGTGATGTGGGTCGGCAGCAGGAACGTGTATACGCCCCAGACGCCGTGTCCGCGGAAACCCACGGGCCGTCGCTGCGCCCAGGCCGAGACGAGCTCGACCACGATCTCGGTGGTGTAGCCGACGGCCAGGGCGAACAGCGGCCAGGTCCAGGGCTGCTCGAAGCCGAGCACCGTGTACCCGAGGATGTTGAAGACGCTCATGGAGATGGCGAAGTTGCGCAGCGCCTTGTAGCGGGGGTCGGCGTTGTCGACCCGCTCCGGCTTCGTCGCCGGCGTGACGCTGGTGGCGGGTGCCGCGTCGGTGCGGGCCTGCTGCCCGGGTGTTCTGCGGACCGTGATGGATGGCGTGGCCACCTGTTCGACGTGGGTCATCGCGACGGCACCTCCTGGGCCTTGTCGGTGAGCATGATGTCGTGCCAGCCCGCGGCCAGGTCCAGCCGCTGGCGGTGGGCGGCGCCGTCCAGCGAGCGCCAGCACAGTTCGACCGCGACCGGCTTGCCGCCGGTCTGGCCGAGGCCGAAGAACACGTCGAAGCTGCGCTTGCCGGAGTGGCCGCCGCCGCCGTCGAGCTGGGCGACGCGGGTGCTGCCGTCGGCCATGGTCACCTTGGCGACGGCGCCGTAGGCGGGGGTGCCGATCGGGCCGCCGGGCGTGCCGTTCGCGACGGGGCGGTGCAGCCGCAGGCCCAGGAAGTCACCCTGCGTGGGGGCGGTGTTGCGGTAGTAGACGGGGGGTCCCCACTGGCGGGCCACCGCGAAGTCCTGGTGTCCGTCGCCGTTGGTGTCGGCGACGGCGATCCCGCGGCTCGGGGTGGTGTCGGTCATGCCGAGGTCGGCGGCGATGTCGACGAACTTCTCGCCGTCCTCGCGGACCCAGAACGCGAACGGCTGTGAGCCGGAGATGTCGTCGCCGGGCTCGGCCTTGGGCCACATGTCGGGTTCGCGCAGCAGCAGGTCGTTGGTCATCGCCAGTTCCTGCAGCCAGTTGAATCGGTTGATCTTGCCCTTGACGAAGCCGACCGCCTGCACGAGCGCGACCTGGCCGCTGTTGTCGAAGTCGGCCATCTTCGCGTCCCAGCCCCAGCCGATCCAGGCCATGTTCATCTTGGCGGCCTGGTTGCGGAAGGGTGCGTCGCCGTCGGCCATGCGGCGCCGGGCGTCTTCGGGGTCGGCGGCGTCGTTGCGCCAGACCATGTTGCTCTCCTCCAGGCCCCAGCTGGAGGTGATGTTGCTGACGAACATGTCGAACTTTCCGGTGCCGGCGAGGTCGCCGAACTCGATCGACATGCCTTTGAACGAGTCGTGCCCGACCACGAGCGACTTCGGGTCCAGCGGGCCGCGGCTGCCTTCTGCCAGTTCGAACTTGATCCGGCCGGGTGTGGAGGCGTTGTGGAAGAAGCGGTCGTTGCCGAAGTCGTTGGCCAGGTAGAGCTCCGGCAGCAGGTCGCCGTCGAGGTCGGCCGAGGAGGCGCCCAGCGTCCAGCCGGTGGCGAAGGCAGGATCGATGGCCACCTGCTCCTCGAACTTGACGGAGGTCGCGTCGGCGCCTGTCCAGCGCAGCACGTGGGCGCCGCCCGCGTTCTGCGCCCGCGACATCGAGTGGTTCATCTGCACAATGGGCTGGCCCTGCGGGTCGAGCACCGCCGTGTCCGGGAAGTAGTTGAACACGCCGATGTCGGGTCCGCCGTCGCCGTCGAAGTCCGCGACCGCGACCGCGTTGGTGTTCCACAGTTTGCCGTGGTAGCCCCCGCTGGGCGAGGTGGGGCCGGGGATGAGCTCGGTCGGCAGGAAGCTGCGCATGCTCAGCGGCGCGGCCTGGGCGCGGTTGAGGAACAGCACCGGGGTGCGTCCCCAGTAGTAGACGAGCAGGTCGTGCCAGCCGTCGCGGTTGAAGTCGCCGGGCACGCAGCCCATCGGCGAGATGGTGGCGCCCGTGGGTAACGGGGCCGGGTCGAGCACGAACGGCGGATAGCTGTCGCCGCTGTCGGGGGCGGGGGTGACGATGGCGGCGTCGGAGCGGGTGTCGACCAGGCACAGGTCGTTGGGTCGCCCGCCGCCGTCGAGGTCGTTGACGGCGATGGCGGCGCCGACGGACGAGATCCACGCCCGGATGTGCTGGTACTTGGGGTTGACCTCGCGCACGGTGCGCTGCGGCAGCCCGGGTGGCAGGGCGATGGGCAGTTCCCGGAAGGCGAACCGGGACACCAGCGACGCCCGGTCGGCGGCCGAGACCTCGGGTAGTTGTGCTACGACGAACAGCGTGCCGACCATGGCCAGCACGAGAGCCGCCGGACTCAGCCGACGGAGCAGGCCGGGTGTTGGGTGCATGGAATCCCCTCGGTGGCAGGGCTCACCGCCCGAGGCACGACGACGCCGGGCGAGGAGACGGACTGGTTGTTTCGTGCCGTTGGCTACCGAGGCCGACAGGATTCTCGACGCCGTCCTCGACCTCGATATCGTGGCGGGATCCGGCGGGGCGTGTCTTCTCGGGGAATGCTCATACGGCGTTTGCGGAAGCAGCCGAGCACGATTGAAGAGGTCGCCGGGAATGCGGTCACCAGCGGGATGCCCAAGGCACCGGGGATGCCACCCGACTGAGCGAAAGTTTCGCTATCGCTTGGGTGCGAAAATAGGTGCAGAGGTGCTCTGCGGAGCACTTTCCGCGCGGGGTGCCAAATGGTGGCTGAAGGCCATCCTGCGCACTATGGCGAAGGCGACTTCGAACAGGACGATCCTGGCCACGATCGTCGCGGCGTCGTCGATGGACTGCTGGCGGTCCAGTTCGGCCGCGGTTATCCGGTCGGCCGCCTCGACATACGGCTCGAGTTCTTCGAGCAGGCCGGGCAGGCCCAGGCCCTCGAGCGCGGCGAGCACCCGAACCAGGCTCTCGCGCTCGGGTGAGCCGGTCGACAGCTGCCAGCCCATGCCGGCCAGGAAGCCGTCGACGCGGCGTCCGACTTCGGCGTACGCGGCCGGGCTGCCAGGCGGCACCGGGTATTCGTCCCGGAGCGCCTGGTTCACCACCTGCGCCAGGCCGGCCGGTGAGACGTCGTCGCCGTCGACGGCGGCCAGCACCTCGCGGACCGCGGCCAGGCTCATGTCGCCGACGCCGGTCAGCAGCCGGATGAGGCGCAGCCGGGCGAGATGGGCCTCGTCGTACTCGGCCTGGTTTCGCGCCGTCGGCACGCCGGGTGGTAACAGCTGTTCCCGTAGGTAGAACTTGATGGTTGGCACTGAAACACCGCTCAGCCTGCTGAGATGCGAAATCTTCATCGAACTCCGTCAGGTCGGAAACTGGTTCATGGTTCCACATTGATCGAGACTGGGCAACCTTCGGGCCACCAGGCGCGGAGGCTTGAAAGCACCACCCACCTGGGGTTTTTCACTCAGCGACGGGCACCCGACAGGACGCCGGTGGGCCCGCCCCCGAGCGCTCGCCGCGGCGGCGAGCGAGCACTGCCATACCCAGAATTTCGTTGCGTACGCATCTGACTACGCAGCGTCGCTCTCGGAGAGCGCGTTCCCGACCAGTTCAGCGGGCGTCCCGGTGCCCGCGACCGGGCGGCGCGGCCGTTTCGGCGATCGCAATCAGTGACCGGAATGGATAGTGAATAGTGCCAACCGCACCTCTCCAAATAGTTGCTTACTTAGGCGGGAAGCTACTGCCCAGTCACATCGAACACGCTGGTAGGAGCCGTTTTGCAGCGCTCCCGGGCGGGCGCTGGACGATCTCCGGCGCACACTTTACGAGACGGGTGTTGTCCCGTGGATCACTTCTCCCTAGCATCGACTTCGGTAACCCGACCGAATGACCGAAGTGGAATCGACCACACGGACGGCACCCCCGGCCATGTGGACGCGTTCCCCGGAGACGCACTCCAGAAACCGTTCGGCACTACGACAAATGCCTGACGCGCCATCGCCGGTCGCGCCTTTCACCGGCGTGCCCGAAAGCATTCGTCGACCCGCGCCGAGCGGTTTCTTGATGGCGCTTCGCGCTTCGACCCGAGGAGGCAGTGAGGTCCCATGAACACCGACGCGGAAAGAGCTGTCGAGCGTGTCATCACCGTGATGCGCGACAACCTGGAAGAGCAATTGACGATAGACGACATGGCCCGTGTGGCGATGTTCAGCAAGTTCCACTTCTCCCGGATGTTCCAGCGGGTCACCGGCCTGTCACCCGGGAGGTTCCTGTCGGCCCTGCGTCTACAGCAGGCAAAGCAGCTGCTGGTCACGACGTCGTTCAACGTCTCCGACATCAGCCTGCGGGTCGGCTACACCAGCGTCGGCACGTTCAGCACCCGCTTCACCCGCAGTGTCGGGCTCTCGCCCACGATCTACCGCCGCCAGCACGGCGTCACCCCCGAGATCCAGACCGGTGGGGTGTTCGTGCCCACCGGCAAGCTGGCCACCGTGCGGGGGATCGTCCGCCCGCACGACCCGGACCGGCGGGAGAGCATCTTCCTCGGCCTGTTCCGCGACCGGCTGCCCGAGGGCAAACCGATCGCCTGCGCGGTGATGCAGGAGCCGGGGCCCTATCTGCTGGAGAACGTGCCGCCGGGGATGTGGCATCTGCTGGCCCATTCGGTGCCCTTCGACACGACCAGACCCGACAGCGCCGACCGGCAGGTGTGTGTGGCCTCCGTCGGCCCGGTCACGGTCAGCCGCGACATGACCGTCGAAGGCGCTGACGTACAGCTCAAACCGGCCCGCTCCCTGGACCCGCCGGTCCTGATGGCCCTGCTCGACGTCCGCACCGCCGCGCTCGCGCGCGTCGCCGCCTTCGGCGCCGCCTGAACCTCCCCTTCCCCTCCCGTCGCAGCCCCCGCCCCCCAGCGGGGGTTCCGTTCTGCCACGCGCAGGACGCGGCCCGGACACGCCGACGGGCTCGTGCCCGACGTGGACACGAGCCCGCAGCCCTCGGCCGGTTCAGCCGGCCGGGTCGACGGTCATCGGCAGCCCGCCCCGGATCCGCAGCGACAGCATCGGCTCCGCCACCACCTGGCGGCCCGGGGCCAGCGTGAGACGCAGGTCGCGGGCCAGCATCGCGACCACGAACGTCGCCTCCATCATGCCCAGGTGGTTGCCGACGCAGAAGCGCGGACCTGCGCCGAACGGGATGTAGGCGTATCTCGGCCGGTCCGACGGCAGCGTCGGGTCGAACCGTGACGGGTCGAACCGATCCGGCTCGTCCCAGAACCCCGGGTGCCGGTGCAGCGTGTACGGGCTGATCAGCACATCGGCGCCGGCCGGCACACGGTAGCCGCCGATCACGTCCTCGGCCAGCGACTTGCGCGGCAGCAGCCACACCGGCGGATACAGCCGCATGACCTCCTCCACCACCATCGCCGTGTACCGCAGCCCGGCCAGGTCCTCATACCGCGGCAGCCGGTCCCCGAGCACCGACAACGCCTCCTCGCGCAGCCGCTCCCGCACCTGCGGATGCCGGTCGATGAGGTACAGCGTCCAGCTCAGGGTGCTGGCCGTGGTCTCGTGCCCGGCCAGCAGCAGGGTCACCAGCTCGTCGCGCAGCCGGATGCGCCCCACCGCCGGATCGGCCTCCTGGTCCGTGGAGACGATCAGGCGCGACAGGACATCGTCCCGGTCGGCGACGCGGCTGCGCCGGCGGCGCACCAGCTCGTCGACCACCAGCTCCAGGTCCCGGCGGGCCCGCCGGAAACGCAGCTGATGCGGCAGCGGCAACCAGGTCGGCACCGCGCTGAGCGTCTCCAGCTCGAACATCGCCTGGTCCTGCACCACCCCGAACATGGCGCCGATGTTGTCGAACTCGCCCAGATCGGCGTCGAGCAGCGTACGGCCCAGCACCCCCAGCGTCAGGCCGGTCATCTCCTGCACCACGTCGACCGGACCGCGGCCCTGGTAGGCCCGCAGCCGCTCGACGAGCGCGGCCCCCTCCTGCGCGAGCGCGCCGGCCTGGGCCGCGATCCGCTTGCTCTGGAACGCCGGCTGGATGACCCGGCGCTGCTTGCGCCACAGTTCGCCCTCGCTGGTCAGCAGTCCGTCGCCCAGCGCGCGCCGGGCGTGGACCAGTCCGATGCCCTTGTGGTAGTTGGCCGCGTTGTCGGCCAGCACGTGCTTGGCGTGGTCGGGGTGGTTGAAGAAGTACAGCGTCTTCGGGCCGACCGGCAGCTTGGCGGCGTCGCCGTACTCCTGCGCGGCGATCGTCAGCATCGCCAGCCGGTCCCGGTTCATGATCGCCAGCTGGCGCAGCGCATCCGTACGCGGGGGGCCGGGCGGCGCCGGCAGGCGCCGCCCCACGGACGTGGTCATGTGTTGGCCTCGCTTCGTTCGGATTCGACCTGCCGGAACCTGCCGTTGAGAAACAGCAGCGCCTGGTCGTCGGCGCGGCGGTGCAGCGAGACCGGCTCGGCCAGGAATATCGTGTGGTCACCGCCGTCGTAGGTGCGCCGCACCACGCACTCGAAGTGGGCCAGTGCCCCTTCGAGCAGAGGCGCCCCGGTGAGCTGGCCGGTCTGGCAGGCCACCCGCGCGAACTGCTCCGCCCCCAAAGGCCGGTTGCGGTCGGCGAAGTAGCTGGCCAGATGCCCCTGGTCCGCCGCGAGCACGGAGACGCCGAAGCTGCCCTGGTCGCACAGGACGGCGTGCATGACCGCCTCACGGCCGACGCAGATGAGCACCAGCGGCGGGTCCAGCGAGACGGTGGTGAACGAGTTGGCGGTCATGCCGTGCGGGGTGTCGCCACCGGCGGTCACGACCGTGACGCCGGTGGCGAACGTCCCGAAGGCACGTCGCAGCACTTTGGTGTCCCTCGGTTCCCCGCGGGTCATCAATGGGGTGTCCACGTGCGTCTCCGATCACACTCGTGCGGCCGCGAGCTGGTATGGCTCCAGCGCGCGGACCAGCGCCTGCGGGACCCGGGCCGGCACCGTGCGCGTGTTGGGCCCGCGCATGCAGGCCACGCGCTGACCGCCCCGGGCGATGAGCGTCTCGCCGTGCGGGTCGAGGCGCACGTAGTCGAATCCGAACTGGATCTGCGTCTGCGCCAGTTCGATCAGCCGCATCCGGATCGACAGCGAGTCGAAGGCGGTGATCTCGGCGAAGAACTCGCAGTCGACCTTGAGAGTGAACAGCTTCAGGTCGTCCTGCAGGTCGGCCAGCACCTCAGGGGCGCGGTCCTTGAGGAACATCTCCCGGCAGCGGCCCTGCCAGCGCAGGTAGTTCACGTAGTACACGTTGCCGACGATGTTGGTCTCCTCGAACCCGACCGTGTGCAGGTATTCGAAGTAGTTGTCCATCAGTTGCGCCCTTCAGTCAGGACGGCGAGCACGACCGGGTCCGCCCATCCGCGCAGCGTGCAGACGAAGGTCGCGATCCGCAGCTCGCCGTAGGAGAACAGGGTCCATCCGGCACGTGGCGAGGGCAGCAGGGTCAGCGGACCCTGTGCCGGCTGCCCGGCCTTCTGCAGGCATTCCATGGCCGCCCACACCCGGGTCGAGGCCGTGTCGGCGTCCTCGTCGAGGGCTTGGCCGGCCAGCCGGGCCAGGGTCGTGTGCGCGCCGAGCAGCCCCTGCCAGTCCGCTTCGGCGCGGGCCCGCACCGGCTCGACGTCGCAGCCCAGCGGGCCGGAGCCGGTCACCGCGAGGGTGATCCCGGCGCCGTGGGCGCTGGACACGGCGTCGCTCTCGACGATCTCCGGGCGGCCGTCGGGCCGGTACGCGACGGCGACCGGAGCGGCGTGCGCCCGGCTCAGTGCCAGCGCGGTCGCCGCCCGCCGCCGGGCGAGGTGGTCGTCGCCGACGATCGGCCCGTCCGGCTCGGCCACCACGGCGATCTCGGCGCCGACCAGGTCCTGCAGTGAGCGCTCCAGGAACGGCCCGACCAGCGGTTCGCTCCAGGGGCCGCGCCCGTCGTTCTTGCGCACGGCGCGCAGCCGCAGGCCTTCCCAGCGCTCCAGCACCCGCCCGGACTCGTCGCGCAGGGCGAGGTCGTAGACGTAGGTGTCGCCGTCGCGCAGGCGTTCGACGGCCGTGTACCGCAGCACGGCGGCGGTGAACATGGCGTCACCGGCCGGGATCACCCGGTCGATGCTCTGGGGCAGCAGCGTCGCGTCGGGTACGCACACCTGGTTGCCGTGCATCATCGCGTCGCGTACGCCGGGATCGCCGAGCAGCAGGGTGGCGGGCAGGTAGTCGGCGAACCAGCCCGTGGCGGCATCGGCCGCCAAACCGGCGTCGACCCGCCGGGCCGCCGCGTGGTGGTAATGGCGCAGCCGCTGGAAGCGCCGCCCCTGGAACAGCACCGGCCCGTAGAGGTCGGACTGCGGGTTGAGCACCACCTGGGGCAGCCCGTCGACCTGCTCCGGGGAGCCGTCGCCCGGCTCGGAAGCGGTCAGCCGCAACCTGGCGCGGAAGTGGTCGGCGGCGAAGCCGGTCTCCTCGCTGTGGATCGCGACCTCGACGGTGTCGGTGCCGGTCACCACGGCGGCGATCCGGATCCGGGTGCTGCCGCCGGGCGGCACCACGATCGGGCGCAGGAACTGAGCCTGCTCCACCACCGGCGCGGTGGGCCGGCCGGTGACCGCCGCCGCGGCCTGCGCCATGGCCTCCATGCCGAAGACCGCGGGGAACAGCAGGTTCCCGTCGAGGCGGTGGTCGGCCAGGTACAGGTCGGTGCCTTCGCTCAGCTCCACCTCCGACACCAGCTCCACGCCGTGGTAGCGCACCAGTGGCCGCTCCACGAACCGCAGCAGCGGCAGCTCCGGCAGGTCGTAGCGGACCGTGTCGATGCCTTCGGTCCGCCCGCTGATCACGGTGACGGCCGGGGCGTCGGGGTCGGCCAGCAGCCGCCGCAGGATCGCGATGCCCTGCTCGGGGGTGACCGGGGTGATGCCGTCGCGGGTCAGCGACTCCACCACCGACAGACGCTCGCCCATGCCGACGCCCGACCAGACCGACCACTCCAGGCACAGGCTGCGGCAGTTCGGGAACTGCCGTCCCACCTCGACGGTCAGGTCGGCGAGCCACTCGTTGGCGGTCGCGTAGTGCGCCTCGCCGCGCAGGCCCGCCCGCCCGATGATGCTGCCGAGCGTCACCAGCAGCTTCAGGCGCTGCGGCTCGACCGCGGCGAGGACCGTGCGCAGCCCGGACACCTTGGGCGCGAACGTCGACCGGACGGCGGCCAAGTCGAGGCCGGTCAGCGCGGCGGGTTCGTTGCGTCCCGCCCCGTGCAGCACGGCCGTGACCGGGCCGAGGTCCTCGGCGATCCGGTGCACCGCCTGGGCGACCGCGGCGGTGTCGGTCACGTCGGCGCGGGCGTACGCGACCCGGACGCCCAGCGCCCGCATACGGTCGAGGTTCGCGGCGAGCTCGGTGTCGTGGGCCGGGTCGGAGCGGCCCAGCAGACCCAGCGCCGCGCCGCTGTCGACGGCCATGGCCAGCGCGCACTCGGCGGTGATGCCCTTGCCGCCGCCGGTGACCAGCAGCACGTCGGACTCGTCGAGCGCGGCGGCGGTGCGCTGTGCCTCGATCGGCAGCGCCCGCAGCGTCGGCACCCGCCGCACACCCTGCTCGTCGTAGTACGCCTCGGCGAAGCGGGCCGTGGCGGCCACCTCGGCGACCACCCAGTCGACGGCGTCCGGCGAAGCCGGCACGTGCACGATGGTGGTGCGCAGGTGCGGAGCCTCCAGTTGCAGCGTCTTGGCCAGTCCGGCCGCGCCGCGGTCATGCTGGACCAGGACGAACCGGGTGCCGGCGCCGCCGGCCAGGGCCGCCTTCGCGCCCTGCAGCGCCAGTTCGATGTGCTGCTCGGCGCACTGCTCGGGCAGGCAGACCAGCACACCCGCGCCGAGCCCGGAGCGCTCCAGCTCCCGGCGCAGCGACGCGGCGAACGGGCTGCGCTCCTCCGCGACTACCTGCCACTGCCCGCCTTCCTCGCGGGCGGCGCGCGCCGGGCGCGGCAGCTCGTCCAGGTCCAGCGCCCATGCCCTGGCCCAGGGTGCCGCGCCGGCGACGAGCCGCTGCGGCGCGGCGTCGCCGGGCCTGGCGGTCTGGGCCAGTTCGTCCAGGGCGACGGCCAGTTCCGACACCGTGGCGGTGGCGAAGTTGGTCGGCGCCTGGGCCGCGGGGACACCGAGCCGCCCGGCGACCTCGTTGACGATCTGCCCGACGGTGATCGAGCTCAGGTGCAGGTCGTCGAGCAGCCTGCTGTCCTGGCGGACCAGGTCCAGCGGCAGCTCGGCCCGCGCGGCGGCGAGCCGGCGCAGCAGGTCCAGCCCGGACTCGCCGTCGACGGCCTGTGCCGCGTCGGCCGTCCCGGGCGCGGCCACGGCCGTACGAGGGCCGGCCGAGGTGACGGAGATGTCCGGGGCCGACTCGCAGGGGCTGGCGAAGAACTTGAACTCCGCCCCGACCTGCAGCGGGCGCACCACCCGGCCCTGGAACAGCGCCGCGTCGACACCGGCGGCGCCGAGCACGTAGGCGGCCGCAACCACGCGCAGCACACCGGCCAGCGACTCGTCGTCGGTGTCCAGCGCGACGGCGGGCACGTCGGTGGCGGCGGCGGCCAGCCCGCTGAGCACCCGGCCCGGCCCGACCTCGACGAACAGGTCGACGTCCTTGGCCGCGCGGGTCACCGCCTGGTTGAACAGGACCGGGTCGGTGATCTGCCGGTGCAGCAGGGCCCGCACGTCGGTGTCGGCGGCGAGGATGTCGCCGGTGACGGTGGAGACCACGCGCCGGCCGACGGAGGTGAACCGCCGTGCCGCCAGCTCCTGGCCGAACGCGTCGGCGGCGGGGGCGACCAGCGGCGAGTGGAACGCGTGCGACACGGACAGCCGGGTGGCCGACAGGCCGTGCTCACGGGCCCGGGTGCACACCTCCTCGACGCCTTCGACGGTGCCCGTCACCACGGTCTGGTGCGGGCCGTTGTAGCCGCCGACCACCACGGGCAGCCCGGTGACCAGCTGGTCCACCAGTTCAGGGCCCGCGCCGATGCTGGCCATCGTGCCCGACGAGCTGTGCCGGCTCATCGTCGCGCCGCGCACGGCCGCCACGTCGAGCAGGGTCTGCTCGTCCATCGCCCCGGCCCACTGCAGCGCGGTGATCTCGCCGAGGCTGTGGCCGACGGCGACGCTCGCCTCCAGGCCGAGCGCGGACAGCACCCGCAGCCCGGCCAGCGAACCCGTCACGATGCGCGGCTGGGCCACCTCGGTGGCCACGGCGTCGGCGCCGACGGGCAGCGCCGCCCGCAGGTAGGTCTCGTCCGCCTCGGCGAAGCGCCGGCGCATCGCACCGCCGCTGACGCCGCGCCCGGAACCCTGGCCGGGCAGCAGGAAACCGATCCGGCCGGGCCCGCTGACGTGGCCGAGGAAGCTGCGCCCATCGGCGGCGATCATCGTCGTCTCGCCGGAGTCGAGCTTGGCGATCAGCCCTTCCAGCCGCGCGGTCGCGTCCTCGGGCGAGGTGACGACCACCGCGGCGCGGTAGGGCAGTTCCCGCAACTCCTGGTGCAGCGTCGCGGCCAGGTCGGCGAGCTGCGCGTACGCGATGGCGGGCACGAACCCGGCCAGCTGCGTCAACCTGTCGCGCAGCTCGGCCGTCGAGGCGGCGTCGACCACGAGCAGTTCGGCGTCCTGCAGCGAGGCGGCCAGCGCCCGGGTGCGGGTGTCCAGGGTGGCCCGGCGGCGCGCGCCGGTGCTCTCCAGCACGATGTGGGTGTTGATGCCGCCGAAGCCCATCGCGGTGATCCCGGCGCGGGTGGGCGCGTTGGCGGGGAACGGCTCGGCCTTGCGCAGCACACGCAGCTGGGCGCCGTCGGTGCCAAGCAGTTCGTGCGGGTCCACGCAGCCGATCGCGGGCGGGAGCACGTGCTGGTGCACGGCCATGGCGGCCTTGATGAGCCCGGCCACGCCGGCCGCGGCCTTGGTGTGGCCGATCATGCCCTTGATGGAGCCGATCGCCGCGGGGGCGGTCGCTCCGGCCGCCTCCCGGGCCAGCGACAGCGCCTTGAGTTCGGTGGCGTCGCCGACGGCGGTGCCGGTGCCGTGGCCTTCGAACAGGTTCACGGTGTCGATGCCGAACCCGGCCCGCTCGTAGGCGCGCCGCAGCGCGAGCTGGTAGCCGCTGACCTCGGGCCGGGTGATGCCGCCCTTGCCGTCGGAGGAGATGCCCCAGCCGGCGATGGTGGCGTAGACGCGATGCCCGGCCGCGCGGGCCTCGTCCTCGCGCATCAGGACCACCATGCCGCAGCCCTCGCCGGGCCAGAACCCGTTGGAGCCCTTGTCGTAGACCTTCATCTCGCCGGTGGCCAGCGCGCCGGTCTTGGCGAATCCGATGATCTCGAAGGGGTCGATGGACAGGTCCACGCCGCCGGCCACCACGACGTCCAGTTCGCCGTCGATCAGGCCCTTGCAGGCGGTGGCGACCGACAGCAGCGACGACGAGCATGCGCCGTCGACGGTGTAGCCGCCGCCCTTGAGGTCGAAGTGGTTGCAGATCCGCCCGGCGATGGTGTTGGACAGGCCGCCGGCCAGGGTGTCCTCGTCGATCTCGGGGAACGGGCTCTTGAAGGTGGCCTCGAAGTCGTCCAGGAACGTGCCGAGCTGGTCGTCGTCCCAGTCCTGCTCCTTCAGCGCGGCGGCGACCATCCGGCGTACGAACGGCCAGCGCAGCCGCAGCTGGTTGGCGCGGGAGAACTCGCCGGTCAGGCTGTTGCCGACGATGACGCCGGTGCGTTCGCGGGGCAGGCCCTCGGCCATCGGGAAGCCGGCGTCGGCCAGGGCCATGGCGGCCACGTCCAGGGCCAGCCAGTGGGTCAGGTCGGTGGAGCGGTACGTGCTGCCGGCGACCTTGTAGGCGATCCGGTCGAACTCGTACCCCTCGATGACGGCGGCGTTGCGGGCGTAGAAGCGGTCCGGCACGGACGGGTCGGCGTCGTAGTAGTCCGCCAGCCGCATCCGCACATCGGGCAGCCGGCGGAAGGCACGGCGGCCGGAGACGGCGTTCTCCCACAGCTGCCGGGGGGAGGCCGCGTCCGGATACCGGCAGGCCATGCCTACTATGGCGATTCTGGTCATCTTGAGCCTCTCTCCTGCCTGGCCGCGACGCGGCCGGGGTGGTTCAGAACTGCCGCTGCGTGGCGAGGGTGTCGGCGATGCGCCGACGCCAGACCTCCCACGACGGCGTGCTGCCGTCGTCGGCCAGGTCCGTCAGTGCGTCGTCGGTGACCTGCTTGGCCTGCACGGGGTTCAGCCCGCAGAACAGCTGGGTCGCCGTCTCGGTGTGCGGCACGTCCAGGCCCGCCCGCACCCGCGCGCCCGCGGCGAACGCCGAGCCCTGCGCGATCTGCGGCCGGTACGCGCGCCCCAGGTCCCAGAAGCAGGCGAGCTCGTCGCGGTCCGCGCCGCCGGCGTACGTGGCCGCGAGCGCGGCGCCGGCGTACAGGTCCGCGCGGCGCTGCTCCGGGAACCGGTTGATCATCCGGGCGACGAGTTCGGCGTCGGTGCCGCCCACGAACCACATGCCGCGGCCGATGCCCTGGTCGATGGCGTGCTGGGCGTACCAGCGGAACGGATCCGCCGGCCACGGGAAGCCGGTCTCCTGATGCTGCTGGTAGACGTAGCGGTCGGTGTGGAAGTACGCCTGGTGGAAGCCGTAGCCGTCGAGCACGAGCCAGCGCAGCAGCGGGTCGGGCGCGTACAGCGTCGACCAGCGCCACCGGGGCAGCCGAGCCATGGCCCAGCCGACCCCGACGTACACCATGTACACGTGGTCGGCCGCCCGCCCGGCCAGGAAGTCGCGGACCAGTCCGCGCCCGCCGACGGGAAGCCCCTCGCGTACCGCGAAGCCCATTGCGGCGCCCTCGTAGGCGAATCCGCGAAAGCGAGTCGGGAGGGCTTCGAGTCCGTGTTCGGCGTCGGTCGCACGCCGCGCCTCGGCGGCAAGGCCATAGCCTTCGAGGAAGCTGCGACCGATCGTTTCCAGCAGGTCGCGTGTTTCGGCGTTCTTTACGTGAAAGCCTCTGACATCGACCTTCGTCTCGGCGATGTTGGGTGTGAGAATGCGCCTGCGTAGGCGTCGATAGGGTCCCATGAACAGCTCCCGGCCGTCGTCGTGTCGTGATTCGATGACGTTCCAGGAAATCGTTGCAGTGAAATTCGGCTATTTCTTCTTCTGCGTTGCCGAAAGCTCCAGTGCGCAATTTCGCGCCGGACCCGCGCGGGCCCGGCGCGACCCGGCTCAGCCCGGCAGCGGTGCGGCCCGGCGGGACAGCGCCGCGCGCAGGCGGGCGCGCCACGTCTCGTACCGGGGCAGGCCTTGCTCATCGGGGCCGTCGGAGGTCACCTCGTCGGCCAGCGCCGACGCCGCCGCCACCGGCAGCCCGGCCAGGATTCCCGCCGCCTGCTCGGTGTGCACCGGAACGAAGCCCGAGAAGTCGCGGGCCTTCGCCGCGAACACCGCACCCTGGCCCAGGTCGGCGACGTGCGAACCGGCGAACCGGCGCAGCGCCACCAGCTCCTCGCAGTCGCACCCGCCGGCGAAGGTGGCCGCCAGGCCCACCCCGCTCCACAGGTCACCGTGCCGGTCCGGCTCGAACCGCTCGACGGCGTCGGCGACCTGCCCTGGGCGTCCGCCGTTGATGAACCACAGCGCCCGCCCGATGCCCTGGTCGAAGGCCCTCGGGAAGTAGCCCGCGTGGCCCTGCCACGGATAGGGCCGCGGCCGCTGCCTGCGCGCCACCCAGCGGTCGGTGTCGAAGTAGGCCCGGTCGAACCCCAGCCCGTCCACGGCCAGCCAGCTCATCGTCGGGTAGTACGGCGTGCCGGTCAGGTCGGGCAGCACCTTCGCCCACAGCGGCCGCGGCAGCCGGGCCATGGCGAACCCGATGCCGATGTAGGTGAGGAAGACGTGCGGCTGCGCCGGGCCGCGCAGCAGGTCGCGCGCCCGGGTGCCGCGCCCGCCCGCCATCGCGTCGCGGATGGTGTACGCCATGGTGGCGCCCTCGTAGGCGAAGCCCCGCATCTCGGGCTCCACCAGGTCCAGCCGGCGTTCGACCTCCCACAGCGTGCGGGCGTCGATCGCCCATTCGAACCCGCACACCACCGCCTGCGGGATGGCCTCCAGCCGGCGGGTCGCCGCGGTCTCCTCGACCGGGAAGCCTCTGGCGGCAAACCCGACGGAGGCCAGCGACGGGGTCATCGCGAGGCTGCGCAGCGCACCGAGTGTCGTAGGCATCGTCCCTCCGTACCGTGCTCGAACCCGCCGACGGTCGGCGGGCGCACCTCATCGTGGGCGACAGGGCGGTGCTACGGCCCCTTCGAAGATGCGCAATCGGTCGCGAGCACAGTCCGGCCGCAGCCGGTCGGCGCGGCTCAGTCGCGCAGCTTGGGCCGGCTGAACAGCAGTGCCAGCAGCGCCAGGATGAGCACGGCGGCCAGGGCGGTCAGCGCGAGGTTCAGCGGATCCGGGGGCGGCACGTGGGCGTGCTCGGCCTCGGCGAGGGGTGCCGCGACCTCGGCGGTGTTCGGGGCGGCCGACGGCGCGGCCGGGTCGACGGCGAAGCGGCTGGTGCCGGAGATCGACCGGCCGTCGTCGAGCAGCAGGTGGTAGACGACGAGGTAGGCGCCCGGCGCGCCCGCGCGCAGCGCGGTGGTGACGGTGCTGCCCGACAGGGCGGGCGGCCCGGCCGACACGGTGACGCCGTTGGCGTCCGCGACGGTCACGTGGACCTCGCGGGCGGCGACGTCGCCGGTGAATCGCAGCGCCACCGACTCGGGTGTCGCGGCCAGCACCACGTCGGCCGCCGGGTCCACCGCCGCCAGCCGCACCGGGGCGGGCTCGGCGGTGAGCAGCGCGGGCGCGCCGACCGCCGCCAGTGCGACGAAGAATGCGAGCAGGGCCAGCCGGGAAGCCGTGACGCGCCTCCCGGTGGCCCGCTGCCCGTCGGTGTCGGTCACGCCGGCACCGGCACCGCGGCCCTGTTGGCGCAGCCGCACACCGCCTGCGTCAGCTCGGCCCTGTTGGGTCGCAGGTGGAAGTAGACGGCCACCACCATCGGCAGGAACACCACGGTGTTGTAGAACAGGTGCAGCTCGACGCGGGGGAAGATCAGCTGCGCAACGCTGGTCGGGACAGCCTTGCCGAAGAACGGTGTGGCGGTCTGGGCCTGGATGAACAGCAGCAGGTGCTCGATGTGGTGCCAGAACTGGATCGCGAAGGCCACCATCCACCAGGTGCGGGCCCGGCCCACGAAACCCTTGCGCAGCACGAACAGGCCGACCACCATGACCAGCGCGTAACCGTAGTGCAGCCACTCCGATGTGACCAGCCACGGGAAGAACTGGCCCAGCACCCCGCGTGACTGCGGCGGCGTCCGGCCCAGCACGTAGATCTGGTAGGCCTGGGTCAGGTGCTCGGCCCAGTGCGCCAGCACGACGAACATGAACACGTTCAGGGCCGTGCGGTGTCCTGCACCGTTGAGCCAGCCGACGCTCGTGGGCGGGCTCGTGGTGCGGTCGATCGTCACGTTGCCTCCTCAGGGTTGCGGACCGGGTCCGGCCGGACGCGCCGGCCCCCAACAGGTTGCCGGTCGCGAGCGGCAGGCCGAATCTTCGAAATTGCGCTGTCTGCCTCTGGTCACGACCGCACCGGATCAGGTATTGGCAGATGTCGACTGCCGACTCGGCGCGCTGCCGTGTAGGACGCCCACGACGCCGCCCGCACCAGTGCCGCATCCCCCGGATGATGACGCCGGAACTCACCCACGACATCGGCGTCCACCTGGTACGACGCGAACGCCGTGAGCAGTGCCAGCCGTGCCGCGGCCTGCTCCGGCTCGGGCAGCGGCTGCACCAGCCGCTCGCACCAGGCGCGGCTCAGGCCCGTCTCCTCACCGTGCCAGCTCTCCAGGCGGCCCAGTACGACCTCGCGCACCGCGGGTGTCAGCGCCTGCCGCCCCGCCGCTTCGAACGCGGCGAACGAGCGGGCTGTGGCCGCCGCCACCGACGGACTGGCTTGCGCCCAGGCCGCGTCGGCCGGCAGTTCGGCCGGTGGCAGCAGCTCCACCGCGCGGCCGGGTGCGCGGGGATCGCGCAGCGTGGGGCGCAGCACGCGGCTGGCGCCCTGCTTGAACCGGCGGCGGCCGGCTGGGCCCAGCCGGGGTGGCAGCAGGAAGCTGGACAGGAAGACGTTCACCATCCGGGTCAGGTAGTGCATGCCGACCACCACGCCGACCAGCTCCGCGCGCGACTGCTCGTCGAACGGCCCCGGACCGGCGTGGCCCGGCTGGCGGGCCCACGCGGCCAGCGTCCGCAGCCGCGGGTCGGCCAGATCGTCTATGCGGTCGCCGGCCAGCGCCTCCGCGTCGCGTTCGGTGGCCAGGTCGTACATGCCGACGCTGTGCATCTCGACGCAGTAGGGGCAGATGTTGGCCACGGCCACCGCGGTGGCGACGGCCTCCTTGGCCGACCGGTCCACGTGCACCGTGGGCAGCATGGGTTCGCGCATCAGCATCCAGTAGGCCGCCGCGAGGTCCGGCACCGGCGAATGCAGCTGCACGGGCGGCACGACCAGGCCCATCTCGTCCAGGACCTGCGCGTACACCTGCCCCAGGACACCGTCCACGGCCGCCAGCGGGGTCGGGGTGACGTACTTGACCTGGCGCTGGATGACTGACGACGCGATCCGCCCGACGACCATGGCTACCTCCGTGACCCGGCGCCGCGTCGGCGGTGTCCGGGCGGCGTTTCCCCAGTATTCGCGCGCCGGATAAGGCGACAACGCCTCGCGGACAACCGAGCACGATCGGAGAAACCCGCCCCGGCAATGGCTCACCGGCCATGCCGGAAAGGACCCGCACTATCGAAGAAGGCGCACCGTGACGACGCCTCATTCAGCCGGGAACTGCCAGCTCATCGCGTTTGGATCGCGCTCGGGACGCGGCACGGGAGATGCCCGGACAGCAGGCAAAGGCCCAGGGCACTGTGGAAGGTGAACCGGCCGTGAATGCCACTGCACGATGACTCGGGTTCCCCCACCACGCAGGGAGGCGACATCGTGCAACCCGACTTTCCCGCGGCGACCGACCCCACGTCCATGACGCTGGAGGCCTTCGCCGACACCATCATCCCGGGCGAGAAACGCCATCCGCACGACCACGCCGTCGCGGGTGTGAGCACCGGCGGCGGCGCCGTCGCTTCCGGTGCGCTCGAACTGCTGCGGCACCCGGCCGGCGGGCTCGCCGACTCGCTGGACGGCTTGGCCATGATGCTCAACGGCCACACCCAGCAGTACGCCGGCGAGCACGGCCTGGCCCTTTCCGAGGACCTGCCGCCGTTCGTGGCGCTGCCGTTCGCGGACCGGACCGCGCTGGTCGCGCAGCTCACCGCCGTCGACCATCCGGAGAAGGCGCTCTGGGTCGGCATGGCGCTGTTCAGCAACATGGCGTTCGACTCCGCCGCGCACCTGAGCACCCCCGACGCGCTGCGCGACGGGCACCCCGGCCTGCTGGCCATCGGCTACTCCGCGCCCGACGCCGACGGCGCCTGGCGGTTCCCCCGCTTCTCCTACGGCCGCGCGCTGGCCGACATCCACCCGAACACGACACCCACCGGGAGCCCGGCATGAGCGCCGTCGAGAGCACCGACGTCCTGGTCATCGGCAGCGGATTCGGCGGAGCGATCGCCGCCTACCACCTGGCCGCCGGCGGCGCGCGGGTGGTGGTGCTGGAGCGCGGGCCGTGGCTGAACGCCGACGAGTTCGACCACGACTTCAAACTGGGCTCCTCCTACACCCGGATCTTCGACTTCACCATCGGTGACGGGATGAGCGTGCTCAGCGGCAACTGCGTCGGCGGCGGCAGCGTGGTCTACTTCGCCACGATGCCGCGCGCGCCGCGGTTCGTGTTCGAGCGCCAGGGCAGCATCGGCCGGCGCATGTGGCCGGAGGCGATCAACCGCGACACCCTGGACCCCTGGTACGACCGGGTCAGCGAGGCCCTGCCGGTGACGCAGCAGAGCTGGGACGCGATCCCCTACGGCGGCGGCCTGTGGGCGGCGGCCTGCCACCATGCCGGGCGCACCGCCAACCCGGCCCCGTCGGCGGTGGACGTCGCGGAGTGCGTCAACTGCAACTGGATGGCCGCGGGCTGCAAGTTCGACGCCAAGAAGTCGCTGCTGCTGAACTACCTGCCCGGCGCGCTGGAGCACGGCGCGGAGATCCGTCCGCTGCACGAGGTCCAGCACCTGTCGCGCAACGATGACGGCAGCTACCGCGTCCACTACCGGATCGTGGACGGCGAGGACTACCGGATCCTGCACGACGAGGGCGCGATCGACGCCCAGATCGTCGTGCTGGCCGCCGGCACCGCCGCGACGCCGGTGATCCTGCAGCGTTCCGAGTCGACTCTGGGCACCATGCCGCACGCCGTGGGCCGGTACTTCTCCGGCAACGGCGAGCGGCTCAACACGGCCGTGTTCGACGAGGAGAAGGTGCGCGACGTGCTCGGGCTGGACCGCGGGGACGGGGTCGCGTACGAGGCGTACCAGATCGGCCGCGGCCCCACCGTGGCCAGCTGGGACCGGCTCGACGGCAGCCTGCCGGAGTACGAGCGCTACTCGCTGGAGCAGCTGTACTTCCCGCCGGGCCTGGGCACGATCCTGGCGCAGGCCGCCGACGCGGCCGGGCCGACGTGGTTCGGCCCGGAGAAGAAGGAGATGCTGCGCCGCTGGCGGTCCTGGCTGACCATCTTCACGATGTCCGAGGACGACAACGAGGGCGTGTTCGGATCGCCGCCGGAGACCGGCGCGGCGACCCGGTTCTCCCAGCAGATGCTGGGCCACAACTCGCTGACGTACCGGCCCACGGCCAACACGCGGCGAGGGTGGGAGCTGTCGGACGCCGACGTCAAGGACATCCTGGAGCGTGACGGCCTGGCCACGGTCACGCCGTGGACCAACGACGTGGTCGGCGCGTACACGGTGCACCCGCTGGCCTCGTGCCGCATCGGTGACGACCCGGCGACCTCTGCCCTCGACGACCGGCATGAGCTGCGCGGGCATCCGGGCATCTTCGTCACCGACGGCTCGGCCGTGCCGGGCGCGCTGACGGTGAACCCGGCGCTGACCATCTCGGCGCTGGCCGAGCGGGCGATGCCGGGCATCGTGCAGGCGGCGCAGCGGCGCGGCGTGGCCGTGACCTATGTGGGCGACCTGCCCAAGCCGGTGGCGTCGAGCCGGGTTCCGGCGCGCCACCGCTGACCGTCCGTGGCCGCGCCGGCTCGCCGGCGCGGCCACGGCTCGTACCTGAAGCGTCGCTTAGGAGACGATCATGGGCGCATTGCTGGTCTGGGCCACACGCGGCGCGGCGCAGCGCCACGTCCGACATGTCACGCCGGTGCCCCCGGCAGCCGCGACAGGGCTGGTCGGCGAGGTGTACGGCCAGGTCGAGGCGGAGTTCGGGATGCTGGCCCCGCCGGTCGCCCTGCACTCCCCCGACCCGCACCGCCTCGCCGCCGCCTGGACCGTGCTGCGGGAGACGCTGCTGGCCGACGGCCTGACCACGCGCCTGGACCGGGAAGCCGTGGCTTCCGCGGTCTCGGCCGCCAACAGCTGCCCGTACTGCGTGGACGTGCACGCCGGTACGCTGGCCGGGCTGGGCGGCCGCCACGCGCTGGACGCGGCCGGGCCGGGCGGCACGCGGCTGCGTGAGTTCACCGCGTGGGCCGGGCAGCCGGGCGCGCCCGCGCCGTTCCCGCCGGAGCAGGCACCCGAGCTGATCGGCACGGCGGTCACGTTCCACTACCTGAACCGCATGGTCAACGTCTTCCTCCCCGATTCGCCGCTGCCCCCGGCGGTGCGCGGCACGGCGCGGCAGGCCATGGGCCGGGTGGCGGCTCGGCTGCTCGGTGCGCTCGCCCGGGGCCGGGTGGCGCCCGGCGGATCCGCGGGGCTGCTGCCCGCCGCCGAGCTACCCGCCGATCTCGCCTGGGCGCGTGGGCGCCCATCCGTGGCGGCGGCGTTCGGCGCGGCGGCCGCCGCCTTCGACGAGGCCGGGCGGAGCCTGCCCGATGAGGTGCGAGAGCTGGTGTCGGCGCAGGCGGCCCGGCTGCCCGACGGCGGGCCCGGCCTGCACGCGCAGGACTGGCTGGACGGGGCGGTGTCCGCGCTGACACCCGAGCATCGCGGCATGGCCCGGCTGGCGCTGCTGACGGTCTTCGCCTCCTACCGGGTGACGCCCGCGGTCGTCGCGGAGGCCGGGCTGGCCGATGACGGCGCTCTGGTCGGGCTGACCGCCTGGTCCAGCATGGCCGCGGCGCGCGTGCTCGGGGCGAGGATGCACGCCGCAGGCCGCCTCGGCGGCGCGGTCGGCGGCCCGCGGTGACCGGTGGCGGCCCGGCGGCCCGGCCGTGGGCCGCGCTGGCCGTGCTGTGCCTGGGCAACTACCTGATCCTGCTGGACACCAGCATCGTGAACACGGCCGCGCCGGCGCTGATGGAGTCGCTGGGCATCGGCGTCGACGGGCTGCTGTGGGTGCTGAACGGCTACCTGCTGGCCCTGGCGTCACTGCTGATCGTGTTCAGCCGGCTGGGTGACCTGTGGGGCGCGCGCAGAGTGTTCGTGGCGGGGCTGGCCGTCTTCGCGCTGGCCTCGCTGCTGTGCGCGCTGGCGCAGGACACCGCGCAGCTCGTCGCGGCGCGGGTGCTGCAGGGGGTAGGGGCCGCCGCCATGCTGCCGCAGGCCCTGGTGCTGATCGCGGCTGTCTTCCCCGAGCAGCGGCGTGGTGCCGCGTTCGGCGTCTTCACGGCGGTCGGCGGGGTGGCCGCGGTGACCGGCCCGACTGTCGGCGGTGTGCTGGTCACGCACGTCGGCTGGCAGTCGGTGTTCGTGCTGAACGTGCCGCTGGCGGTGTGGGGCTTGGCCGCGGCCCGCCGGTTCGTGCCCGACGTGCGGACACCGCGCCCGCCCGGGTTCGACGTGGTCGGGGTGGGGCTGGTGACCTTCGGCCTGGTGTTGCTCGTGTACGGGCTCATCGAGGGTGAACGGCACGACTGGGGGGCGCTGGCCGGGCCGGTCACGGTCCCGGCGGTCCTGGCGACCGGGGTGCTGGTGCTGTTCCTGTGGTGGGAGCACCGCCATCCGGCACCGCTGGTGCCCACGGCGCTGCTGCGCGAGCGGTCGTTCGCGGTCGCCGCCGTGATCACGTTGGTGACGTCGTTCGCGCTGCACGGTTTCCTGCTGGTCTTCGTGATCACGACGCAGCGCGCGCTGGGCATGAGCCCGCAGTTGTCCGGGATGACGGCGCTGCCGTGGACGTTGACGTTGAGTGCCGTGGCACCGCTGGCGGGGCGGTTGTCGGACCGGGTCGACGTGCGCAGGTTGCTGGCGGCCGGTCTGCTCTGTCACGCCGCCGCGGTCGCGGCGGTGGCGCTGCTGGCCGAGCCGGACTGGACGAGCCGGTCGTACCTGTGGGTGCTGATGGCGCTGGGGGCCGGGATGGGGCTGACCATCGCGCCCACCACCAGCGCGGGGATGCGAGCGGTGGCTGCGCCGCTGGCCGGGGCCGCCTCCGGCGTCCTCAACACGGCCCGTCAGATCGGCGCGGCGCTGGGCGCGGCGGTCACCGGGGCGGTGCTGCAGCACCAGCTCGACGCGGCCGCGCCGGCCGGATCGCCGGGCGGCAGGCTGTCAGGGTCCGTGCCGGACGCGCTGCTGGCCGCGGCCCGGCCGGCGCTGGGCGTGTCGGCGCTGCTGCTGGTGCTGGCCGCCGTGGCGACCGCGCTGATGACACCGGTGCGGACAACGGCACGCAGCGAGAAGACAGCCGGGAACCGCTGAGCGGAGAATTTATACCTATATATGCGATGAGTCCGGCGTGATCGCGTCGCCCGGCTCGCCGCAGCCCGACGAGAGGAGCCCTGGTGACCAGCAACGACGTGCTCAGTGACCTCGCCGCCGAAGGCGAGGCGATCGACGGCCTGGTAGCGGCGATCACGCCCGAGCAGTGGCAGACGCCCACCCCCGCCGAGGGGTGGACGGTGGCCCATCAGATCGCGCACCTGACCGCCACCTTCCGGATGGCGGCGCTGGCGGCCGGTGATCCGGCCGCGTTCACCGCGATGACATCGCGCCTGAGCCCCGATTTCGACGCCAACGTGGTGAGCGCGATGGCACCGTTCCTGGCGCTGCCGCCCGACGGGCTGCTGGCGCAGTTCCGGCAGGCCCGCGCGGCGGCGCAGGGGGCGCTGGCCGCCGTGCCCGAGGGGCAGGCGGTGCCGTGGCTGGTCCGCCCGCTGCCGGCGCCGGTGCTCGCGGCCGCCGGGATGATGGAGCTGTTCGGGCACGGCCAGGACGTGGCCGATGCGCTGGGCGTGCGCCGCGAGTACACCGACCGGATCGGCCATCTCGCGTTCTTCGCCGTACGCACCTGGGACTTCGGTTACCTGGCCCGGCAGTTGCCGGTCCCGGACGTGGCGTTCCGATTCGAGCTGACCGCCCCGTCGGGGACGGTGTGGCGGTTCGGGCCCGACGACGCCGAGCAGTCCGTCACCGGACCGGCGGTCGACTTCTGCCTGCTGGTGACCCGCCGCCGCAACCGCGCCGACCTCGCGCTGAAGGCCGTGGGCGAGGACGCGGAGCAGTGGCTCGACCTCGCGCAGGCCTATCGGGGACCGGCCGGCCCCGGCCGCCGGCCGGGTCAGTTCGCGGCGGCGTGAGAAAAGACGAGGTTCCGGCGGCCCTGGGCCGCCGGAGCCTCGTCATGTCAGGCCCGGATCAGTGCTCGTCGCGCGGGCAGTTCTGGTAGACCGCGATGCGCCACCCGCCGCCCTGGCGCACCAGGATCCACGACGCCCGGATGGTGTCCGCGGCGGCGAGCTCCGTTGCCCCCTTGGCGATGACACCGCCCTGGGTCAGCAACGCGACCGCGCCCGGAGCCAGCGGCTTGATGTCGATCGGCTGACCGGTGACCGTGGTGCCCTGGTAGCGGCCCTGGTACTCGGCGGCCATGTAGGCGCGGATCGCGTCGCGGCCCTTCTGGTACAGGCCGGGCAGGATCATCGTGCCGTCCTCGGCGAACAGGTCGGCGAAAGCGTCGGCGTCGTTGGCGGCCCAGGCGGCCACCATCTTGGCCGGGACAGCGGCGATCGCGGCCTGCTCGGCCGGGCTGGCGACCGGCGCGGGGGTCGTCGTGGTCATGGCGCACTCCCTTTCCATCATGGACAATCGTCCATTAATCGTCCGGTGTGGCCGATCAACCGCGCACCTTCGAGACTGCCCCGCCGTACGACGCCATAACCGCAGGTCATCCGGGCTGCGGCACATCGCGCAACACCGAAGATGCGCCGTGTGCCGCCCGCGCGGGACCGTAGACAGTGACCGCCCAGGAAAGGGAGCACATGCGCACCGCCATGGTCATCCGTTACAGCACGCGGCCCGAGGTCGCCGACGAGAACGCGCGCCTTGCCGAGGAGGTCTTCGCCGAGCTGGCCGAGAGCAAGCCGGAGGGGCTGCGTTATGCGACGTTCCGGCTCGGTGACGGTGCCGACTTCATGCACGTGCTCGTCGCGCCGGAAGGCTCCAACGCCCTCGCCGAGACGGCGGCGTTCCAGCGTTTCCAGCAGGGCATCGCGTCGCGCTGCGTCGCTCCACCGCAGTTCACCCGGTCGACGGTGGTCGGGGCGTACGGCTTCGGCGACCTCTGATCCGGTCAGCACATCTGCAACCACGCCGCGAGCGCGGTGCGCACGTCGCCGGCTGCGATCATCGTGATCAGCACCGGTATGGAGTAGGTGCACGGCAGCAGCGGGCCGCGCCGCAGACCGGCGAGGACGGACGACGGCAGGGCCCGCGTCCGACGGGTCAACTGACTGCGGCCCGGCCGGCCGGTGAGCCGGCGGCACCCCCTTTTCGTCTGCCGTCGACGCTGGCGGGCGAGCGCTGCGCGGCGAGCCCCACTGTTCCTCCCGAGGTGAGCGGCCCGATGGTGGGCCGGGGCACCCGACTTTGTCAGAGCCGGCCTGCGCCCGCATCTTCGAGATTGCGGCGTCCCCAGGTCGGGGCGGGCCGGGGACCGACCCCCGGCCCGCCCGGACTCACCCGCGCAGTTTGGCCGCGAACGACCGCAGGTCGCCGACGAACAGGTCCGGCACCTCGAACGCCGGGAAGTGCCCGCCTCGGTCGAACTCGCTCCACTGCACGATGTTGGTCAGTCCCCGCTCGGCGAAGCGCCGGATCGGCTGCGCCGGGTCCTGCGGGAACACCGCGATGCCGAACGGCACCGGCAGCGGCGGGGGCGGCGGCGGGGGCGGTGACGCGATCGGCAGCAGGGGCGCGTTGTCGTAGTAGAAGTGGGCGGAGGACGCGCCGGTGGACGTGAGCCAGTAGAGCATGACGTTGGTGAGCAACCGGTCCCGGTCGACGGCGTCCTCCGGCGCCTTGGCCGAGTCGGTCCAGTCCTTGAACTTCTCCACGATCCAGGCGAGCTGCCCGACCGGTGAGTCGTTCAGGCCGTAGGCCAGGGTCTGCGGCCTGGTGGCCTGGATGTGCATGTAGCCGGCCAGTTCGGTGGCGAAGCGCCCGAGCCGTCCCAGCCGGCCCAGCTCCACCTCGGTCAGCGCGGCCATGTCGGCGGGGTCGCCGCTGGGCGGGGTCGGCAGGAAGTTCAGGTGCCCGCCCAGCACGTGCTGGTGGTCCATGCCGGCCAGCATCATCGTGATCCAGGCCCCGAAGTCGCCGCCCTGGGCGAGGTAGCGGTCGTAGCCCAGCCGCGCCATCAGCTGCGCCCACGCTCCGGCCACCCGCGGCATGCTCCAGCCCGGCTCGCGCAGCGGCCCGGACAGGCCGAACCCGGGCAGGGTCGGGATGACGAGGTGGAAGGCGTCGGCCGGGTCGCCGCCGTGGGCGCGCGGGTCGGTCAGCGGCCCGATCACGTCCAGGTACTCCACGAACGAGCCGGGCCAGCCGTGCGTGATGATCATCGGAACGGCGTCCGGCTCGGGCGAGCGCACGTGGACGAAGTGCACGTTCGCCCCGTCGATCTCGGTGGTGAACTGCGGGAACCGGTTGAGCTCGGCCTCGGCGGCGCGCCAGTCGTAGCGGGTGCGCCAGTACTCGGCCAGCTCGCGCAGGTAGTCGGCGGGCACGCCGCGTTCCCAGCCGGCTCCGGGCATCTCGCCGGGCCAGCGGGTGGCGGCCAGCCGCCGGTTCAGGTCGTCGAGGGCTTCCTGCGGGATGTCGATGCGGTACGGGACCATTCAGCACTCCTTGCGACAGAGATCGGCACCGGTCGTCGCGCTCCGGAGCGCGCGGAGGCCGCGTGATGCGGTCGACGGCGGTGCCGGGCCCGGGGGTCAACAGCGCTCGGCGGCCTCACCGTAACCCCCGACGCGACGCTCGGGCATCTTCCTGACCTGCATATATACAGCATTATGAAAGAAATCTTGGCCGCCTGCACCACTAGCATTTTTGTCCATATGCGACCTCCGAACCCTCACCAAGGGAGTCATGGACATGGATGGCCTTAGGCGCGGTCACGCGGTGGTGCTCGGCGGCAGCATCGCCGGAACCCTGGCAGCGCGCGTGCTCGCCGACACCTATTCCACCGTCACCGTCGTCGACCGCGACGTGCTGGTCGACGACGCCGACCCGCGGCACGCCGTGCCGCAGGGTCACCACATCCACGCGCTGCTGGCCCGCGGGCAGCAGATCCTGGAGGAGCTGTTCCCCGGGCTCACCGGCGCGCTGGTCGCCGAGGGCGTCCCGGTCGGCGACTTCGGCACCAGCCTCAGCTGGTACTTCAACGGCCAGATGATCGAGAAAGCCGAGACCGGGCTGGTGTGCGTCGCCGCCGGCCGTCCGCTGCTGGAGGCCCGCCTGCGCGCCCGGGTCCGCGCCCTGCCCAACGTCACCTATCGCGAACGCACCGACATCGTCGGGCTCGTCTCCGCGACCGGGCGGATCACCGGGGTGCGGGTGCAGGGCCACGACGCCGAGCAGCCCGAGACCCTGGCCGCGGACCTGGTCGTGGACGCCACCGGCCGCGGTTCACGCACCGCGCGCTGGCTGCAGGAACTGGGCTACGCCGCGGTGCCCGAGGAACGCGTCAAGATGGACCTGACCTACACGACCTGCGACTTCCACGGCCCGCTGAGCTACGACCCGATCGGCGACGACATCGCGCTGCTGCCGGTGGCGACCCCGGCCATGCCCCGCGGGGCGATCTTCGCGCGGCTGCCCGACCGGTACGCCGTCTCGCTGACCGGCATCCTCGGCGACCGGCCGCCCACCGACATCGACGGGTTCATGGAGTACGTGAAGTCGCTGCCGGTGCCCGACGTCTACAAGGCCGTACGCGACGCCGAGCCGATGGGCAGCCCGCAGACGTTCCGCTTCCCGGCCAGCGTCCGGCGCCACTACGAGGCGATGCCGCAGCTGCCCGACGGGCTGCTCGTCATCGGTGACGCCGCCTGCGTGTTCAACCCCGTGTACGGGCAGGGGATGACCGTCGCCGCGATCGAGACCACGGTGCTGGCCGCACACGTGCGCGACGGGGAGCCGCAGCCGCGCGCGTACTTCCGCGACCTGGCCAAGGTGATCGACGCCCCGTGGACGATGTCGGCCGGCGCCGACCTCGGCTTCCCGGGTGTGGAGGGCCACCGCACCCTGCAGACCCGGCTGGGCAACCTCTACATCCCGCGGCTGCAGGCAGCGGCCGTGCACGACGGGCGGCTGTCGGCGGCGTTCCTGCGCTCGGCCGGGCTGGTCGACCCGCCGACCGCGCTGATGCACCCCCGCATCATCGCGCGGGTGCTGCGCGGCGGCCGCTGAGCAGGCTCAGCCCGCCAGCCGCCCCGCCCGGGCCTCCAGGTACCGCCGCTCCGGCAGGCTGGTGGCCCGGCGGGCGGCGGCCTCGTACTCGGCGAGCGCGGCGGCGGCGTCACCGGCCATCTCCAGCAGGTGCGCCCGCACCGCCAGCAGCCGGTGCCCGCCGGCGAGCCGGTCGTCGCCGTCGAGTGCGGCGAGCAGGTCCAGCCCTGCCCCCGGCCCGTGCACCATGCCGACGGCGACGGCCCGGTTCAGGCGCACCATCGGGTTCGGCCACACCTGCTCGAGCATCCCGTACAGCACGAGGATCTGCGGCCAGTCGGTGTCGGCCGCCTTGTCGGCCTCGTCGTGCAGGGCGGCGATCGCGGCTTGCAGCTGGTAGGGCCCGACCGGGTTGCGGGCCAGGCTGCGGGTCACCAGTTCGGTGCCCTCGGTGATGAGATCCCTGCGCCACCGGGTGCGGTCCTGCTCGGCCAGCGGGACCAGCACGCCCCCGGGCCCGGTGCGGGCCGGCTGGCGGGCCTCGATCAGCAGCATCAGTGCCAGCAGCCCCGCCACCTCGCCGTCGCGGCTCAGCAGCCGGTGCAGCTGCCGGGTGAGCCGGACGGCCTCCCCGGTCAGCTCGGCGCGCTGCAGTTCGGCGCCGGACGTCGCGGTGTACCCCTCATTGAAGATCAGATAGAGGACGTGCAGGACCACCTGCATCCGGTCGTGCAGGTCGCGTCCCGTGGGCATCCGGAACTCTCCCCCGGCGGCCTTGATCCGCTGCTTGGCGCGGCTGATCCGCTGGCCCATGGTCGCCTCGGGCACCAGGAACGCGCTGGCGATCTGCCCGGTGGTCAGGCCGCCGACGGCCCGCAGCGTCAGGGCCATCTGCGAGTCCGGCGTCAGCGCGGGGTGGCAGCACAGCAGCAGTAGCGCCAGCGTGTCGTCGCCGCCGTCCGCGTCGCCCGGGCCGGGCACCACCAGCTCGTCGGCGGACAGGAAGCCCGCCGCGGTGAGTTCTCGCTGCTGGCGGGCCGCCTCGCTGCGGCGCAGGTCCATCAGGCGGCGCGAGGCGACGGTGATCAGCCAGGCCATGGGGTGGTCGGGCAGGCCCTGCTGCGGCCACTGCACCACGGCCGCCAGCAGCGCCTCCTGCACCGCGTCCTCGCAGGCGTCGAAGGAGCCATAGCGGCGCACGAGCACGCCGAGCACCCGCGGAACCAGCCCTCGCAGCAGGTCCTCCATCACATCTCCATGCCGGACAAACCCATCACGGGTCGGATCTCGACCGGGCTGTCGGCTGCGGAAAGCCGGGAGGCGACCTCCAGGGCGCGCTGTGCGCTGTCGACGTCGACGACCAGGAAGCCCGCAAGGTGGCTGAGGGCGACAGCTGCGGGACCGTCGACGGCCAGCGCCACCTCGCCGTGCCGGCGCACGGTCTTGCTGGTCACCGGGTCGGCCAGAGCCGCGGCGGCGACGAGCTCTCCAGACTCCGTGATCTCCCGTAGCAGCAGGTCGAACGCCGCGGTGCGGGCGTCGCACCGGTCCGCGTCCGGACTGCACGGCAGGAACATCGGGTGCACCCAGCTCTCGAGATCACTGTGGATCAGCAGGACATACCTCACACAACCCCTCCGCCCGGGCGCCGGCGCGGCGCCCCTCTGCAAGTGAGTCGGAGCAGCCGGGCTCGGGTTCGACATCGCTGCCGGACCTCGACGTCCAGGGCACCGCCAGGTTATCGCGCCGTGCGGATCGCACGGCCGCGCCGGCGGCGAAACCGGCACGCCGCCGATGTCGTAGCGGCGGTCTTCTGCTGCGACTCACCTATGGGCGGCGCATGCCGTCCACGGGTGGAACGAGCCGGAACGTCCGGCTCCCGCAGACGCCATCGCCACGGGAGGTCGACTGTGCGGCAGTATCCCGACGACGCGGACGGCACCGGGCCGCAGATGGTCCGGGTCGACCGGGTATACGAACTGGCCGGACCGTGCGGCCTGGTGCGCCTTGCCGACCTGTTCGGGGGCCGGTCGTGGCTGGTCGTGTACCACGTCGTGCTGGGTCCGGACCGCGGCCGCGACGTCCGGGCCGGACTGCTCGTCCTGGACTGCCTCAGCCGGCTGCGTCCGCCGCGGCACACGGCCTTCGCCGTCGTCGTCGCCGGGCCGCTGCCACAGCCGGAACCGGCCGCGTGGTACTCGTGCCGCGGCGACTTCACCGCGGACTTCCACACCGGGCCGGATGCAGGACTGTCCGCCACCGCGATCAGCCTGTTCCGCCGTGGCGACGACGGCTGCGTCTACCACGCCCGCGCGCACCACCGCCCGGACGGCCACCTGCTGCACCGCATCACCGGTTTCGGCCAGCCCGCCTGAACCTGCGCACTCCCGAACACGTACGCCGCCGCCGCCGCTCAACGATGACGGCGGTCGGGCGGCCGGACGAGGAAGGCAATGACATGGCCGACAGTGCGCCGACGCCGAGGGCGTCGGTCATCATCCCCACCTACAATCGCGCGGACCTGCTGCGCCTGATGCTGGAACAGCTCACCCGGCAGACCCTGCCGGTGGCGGAGTTCGAGGTGATCGTCTCCGACGACGGGTCCGCCGACGACACGGCCGAGGTCGCCGCCGCGTTCACCGAGCGGCTGCGCCTGAAGTACTGGTTCCAGGAGGACCTCGGCGACCGGGTCAGCCTCGCCCGCAACAACGCCGCCAAGCTCGCCGAGGCCGACCTGCTGATCTTCCTCGACGGCGGTGGGATGATCGCGCCTGACCTGGTGGAGCGCCACCTGATCGCGCACGACGTCCCGCAGCGGCGCACCGTCTGCGGTTACGCCTGGGGCTACGACCCGCGGTATCCGGCGCTGGAGGGATTGGACCGGGATCTGGCCGCGATGCACCCGGAGCAGGTCCTGGCCAAGTACCGGGACCTGCCCGCCTTCCGCGACATCCGACACGAGCCGCTGGCCGCGTGGGATTTCGCCTTCGACGCGATGCCGCTGCCCTGGCAGCTGTTCTTCGCCCTCAACTGCTCGATGCGGGCCGAGGACTTCCATGCGGTAGGCGGCTTCGACGAGGACATGACCGGCTGGGGCTGCGAGGACCTGGAGATGGGGTTCAAGCTCCAGCGTGCCGGGATCTCCATGCACTTCGCGACCGACGCCTGGATCATCGAGTGGCCGCACGAGCGCGACATGTCCAAGCGGTGGCCGGAGATGGTCGCGAACACGTTCAAGTTCCTGCGCAAGTATCCCGAGCCCGTGATCGAGATCGGCTACGTCCTGTGCGCCGACGACGAGTACTGGCGGTGGGAGCCGACCTGGCTGGAGCTGCAGAGCTGGTCGGAGCAGGTCGCCGACGTCGACGTCGCCGACGAGCTCGCGCAGGCGGTGGCGCGGATCGGGGCCGGTGAGCGGATCGCGGTGTTCGGCGCGGGCGCGGTGCTGCCGCCGCAACTGCCGCCATCGGTCGTGGCCGACTTCGACGCCGCGCTGGTGCGGCGGGCCACCGCGGGCACCGCCCACACGGCACTGCACGCGGTGGGCGTGCGCACCCTGCTGGACGACCAGTCGGTCGACACGGTGCTGGTCACGTCCCGGCTGTCCGGGCTGTGGGACACCTGGGGTGAGCACGTCATGACCGAGGCGCACCGTATCGGCCGCAAGGTCGAGCTGCTCGGCCCCGGCATGACAGCAGGCTGACCACCGGCGAGGGGCCGCCGCCGGCTGCGGCGGCCCCTGGTCTGCCGGTCAGCTGTAGGCGCGGGCCTGCAGCGCGAACAGTTCCGCGTAAAGTCCCCCGGCCGTCACCAGCGCCGCGTGGTCGCCGATCTCGGCCACCTCGCCGTCGTGCAGCACGATGATCAGATCGGCCATCCGCACCGTCGAGAACCGGTGCGACACGAACAGGGTGATGGCTCCCGATGCGCGCGACACCCGACCGGCCTGTTCGGCGAAGCGTTCGAACAGTGCGTGTTCGGCGGCCGGGTCCAGCGCCGACGCGGGTTCGTCCAGCACCAGCAGCAGCGGCTCGCCGCGCATCATCGCCCGGCCCAGGGCCAGCCGCTGCCACTGGCCGCCCGACAGCTCCTGCCCGTCGGTCCAGCTGCGGCCGAGCTGGGTGTCCAGGCCGTCGGGCAGCTCGTCGGCCACAGCGGTGGCCTGTGCGCGGTCCAGGGCGTCGCGTACGTGCGGTTCGGAGTCGGCGTGCGGCAGGTCGCCGAGGCCGACGTTGCGCCGCAGGGCCAGCTCGTAGCGTGCGAAGTCCTGGAACCCGGCCGAGATCCGCTCGCGCCACCGCTGCGGCGACACGTGCGCGAGGTCGACACCGTCGACCAGCACCTGCCCGCTGGTCGGCTGGTAGAACCCGCACAGGAGCTTGACCAGAGTCGACTTGCCCGCGCCGTTCTCCCCCACGACGGCCACTCGCGCACCCGCCGGGATGGTGAGGTCGACACCGTGCAGCACCTGCCGTGCCGTGCCGTGGTACGCGAACGACACGTCGCGCAGGGTGATGCCGGTGTGCAGTCGCTCGGGCAGGTCGGGCGTGTCAGCGCCGAGGTCCGGCACGGCGACCTCGTCCCGCAGCCGCCGCAGCCGGGTGAACGCGCCGGACATCCGCTGCAGGGTCTGCAGCAGGGTGACCGCCGTGGTCACCTGCTGGTTCACCTGGACGGCCAGCACGATCACGAGGACGACGTCGCCGACGCCGCCGCGGCCGCTCATCGCGTCGCGGACGACCAGCAGCACCGCGGCGACGTAGGCCAGCGCGAACACGACCTGCCCCACCGAATGGACCACGGTGGCGACGAAGTGGCCCCGGGCCAGGCCCTTGGTGGCCTGTGCCCATTGCCGCTCGTGGCGGGCGACCAGGTCGCGGCTGAGCTGGAACACCCGCAGCTCGCCGGCGACCGTCGCCGACGTGGACAGGTGGAACAGGTTCAGCGCGACGCGGGTCGGCTCGGCGGTCGCCGTGCGGGCCCGGTCCCGGATCCGTTCGGCGGCCCGGCCCGCGACCAGCGGGGGCAGCGCCGCCAGCGGCAGGAGCAGCAGCAGCGGGTTGACCCGGGCCAGCAGCACACCGGTGACGGCCATCGCCAGGACCAGGCCGAGCCCGTTCATCAGGGCGTCCATGGCGCCTTCGAGCTGCCGCCCCTCCTGGCGCAGCACCGTGATCTCGTCGGCGAGTTCGGGCCGCTCGTGGTGCTCGATGCCCGGTGAGCCGTTCGACACGGCCATCAGCTGCTCGTCGAAGTCCTGCTCGGCCATCTCCGCCAGTTCGAAGTACGCGATGTGGGCGAAGTGGGAGAAGGTCAGCATCGCGATGGCCAGCACCGCCACGAGCACACCGCTGCGGATCGCGCCGGCCGCGTCGCCGCCGAGCACCTGCCCGGTCATCCGGCCCAGCACGTAGGCCATCAGCGGTGCGGCCAGCGCGCCGGCGAGCATGAGCACGACGGAGACCACGGCGCGGCGGCGGTCCATCCGCCAGGCCGTCGCCAGCAGGTGCCCGGAACCGCGGATCGCCTCGATCATGCGTCCACCTCCGCGTCGACGAACCGGTCGGCCTGCAGGGTGAACAGCTCCTGGTAGCGGCCGCCGAGCGCCATCAGCTGCTCGTGTGAGCCCTGTTCCAGCACGCCGCCGTCGGACAGCACCACGATGTTGTCGGCGCGGCGCACGCTGGAGAACCGGTGTGAGATCAGCAAGGTGGTCGCCCCCTGGGTGAGTCCGGCGAACTCGTCGAAGAACTGTGCCTCGGCGCGCACGTCGAGGCTGGCGGTCGGCTCGTCCAGCACGACCACGGGCGCGCCGTGGCGCAGCGCGAACAGCGCCCGTGCCAGCGCGACGCGCTGCCACTGCCCGCCGGACAAATCCACCCCGCCGGTGAGGTGCCGGGCCAGCGGCGTGTCCAGCCCGTGCGGCAGCTGGGCGAGCAGGTCGCCGAGCCCGACCGCCTCGGCGGCGCTGCGTGCCCCGGCGTGGTCGGACTGCGCCGCCACGGCCCCGAAGGTGATGTTGTCGGCGATCGACGCCTCGAACCGGGCGAAGTCCTGGAAGATGATGCCGAGCCGGGCCCGCCACTGGTCGACGCTGTAGGCGCGGATGTCGACGCCGTCGGCCAGGATCGCGCCGGTGTCCGGTTCGTACAGGCGGGCCAGCAGTTTCACGATGGTGGTCTTGCCTGCGCCGTTGACGCCGACCAGGGCCGTGCACTTGCCGACGGGGATGGTGAGGTTCAGCCCGGACAGGATCGGCCGGTCCTGACCCGGGTAGCGGAAGCTGACGTCGGCGAACCGGATCTCGGAGACCGGTTCCGGGGCCGGAGAGGTGTCGCCGGTGGCGTCCGTGTCCGGCACCGTGGCGTCGATACGGGCCACGAACTGCTGGAACGCCCGGTAGCCGTACATGCCCACGCAGGTCTGGGTGTCGGCTTCGGCGTAATGCTCCGACAGCCGCAGCGCGCCCAGTACGGCCTGCACCACCAGCACGAACGCGGTGAGCGTGACGCCGTCGGCGGCGGTCGCGCCGAGCCCCGCGAAGACCGCGACGGCCACGACGACACCCCACAGGGTGAACCACACGAACGGCCACAGGTACGCCTTGCGCCGCGCCGCCCGCACCGGCGCCAGCAGGCCCGAGTACGCGTCGGCGAGCTGCTCGCGCAGCCATCCGACCAGCCCGAACACCCGGATCTCCTTGCCGGCCGCGCTGTCGACGGCCAGGCCGCGGACGTAGTCGAGCCTGCGCGACGCGCCCGCCGAGGCGAACCGCACCTTGACGTACTTGCGCAGGCCGCCGCGCTGGCCGTAGCGGAACAGCAGCACCGCTGTGACCAGCCCGGCGGCGGCGAGCCAGGAGAAGGCGTAGCCGACCACGGCCGCGTAGCCGGCCAGTGAGACGTACCTGGCCACCAGGGACAGCAGGCCGGGCACGGCCTGGCCGGGGCTGCGGAACCCGAACTCCAGTTCGCGTGCGGCGTTGCGCAGGTCGTCGAGGGTGGCCTGGTCCTCCAGCGGGCTGATGCCGGGGCTGCGCAGCGACGCGTGCATCAGTGCGCGGAACAGCACGCCGTCGACGCGGCGGGCGGCCAGTTCGCGCAGCAGCGTGACCACGGGGGCGAGCAGTTGCTGGCCGACGAAGGCCGCCGCACCGATCAGGAACGCCTGGACCAGCGACGTCCATTCGGGTGAGTCGAGGCCGGCGTCGACGGCTTGGGGCACCTTGCCGAGCATCACGCTGGTGGCGATGACGAACACCACGGGCAGCACGCCGAGCACCAGGTTGACCGCGGTCAGCACGCAGATCAGGCCGAAGCCGGCGTGCCGGGCCAGCTTGACGATCTCCCACCGCTCCGCGGTCCGTCGGGCGAGCCACCTCATCGGGCTGTCACCTGCCGCTCGTACTCGGCGCAGCTGGGCAGGTTCTCGGCCTTGATGACGTCGTTGATGTTGAAGGGGTGCACCTCCATGCTGGTGAACCTGCGCATCAGCTCCATGATCGGGGTGCGGTACTTGTCGGCCATGTAATCGTAGTTGTCGCCTTCACCGCTCTTGCTGGCTGCGGGGTGCGGCAGGTGCACCGCGGCGGCGTCGCGGCTGAGGGCGAAGTAGGCACCTGCGCGGTGCAGCCGGTAGCCCAGGTCGCAGTCCTCGCCGCCCCAGGCGCGGAACGACTCGTCGAACCCGCCGACCTCGCGGATGAGCGTGGTGGGGGCGGACACGTTGCAGGTCCAGAAGATCGACCACGGTGCGGGCTCGTCGCCGAAGTCGTCGCCGTACTTGGCGTAGTACTCCTCGCGCAGGTCGGGCAGCCTGCCCTCGGCGCGCAGCCAGCCGATGAGCGCGTCGTCGTCGGCCTCGTCGAGGATCTGCTGCATGTGTGCGCTGTCCTCGGCGCTGACGTCATGGCGCGGGGTGTAGGCCCACACGTAGCCGATCAGCGCAAGCGGGCCGTCGGCCGCCTCGTGTACGGCGACGTGTGCACGCAGGCAGCCGGATCCGGCCACGACGCCGTCGTCGATGAACACGCACAACTCGGCGCGGGCGGCGGCGATCCCCATGTTGCGCGCGGCGGCGACCCGCGATCCCAGGTCCTGCTGGTAGAAGTGGCGGACGTCGATCCGGTCCGCATAGCCGGCGACCAGCTCGGCGGTGCCGTCGTCGGAGCCGTCGTCGCAGACGAGCACTTCGTACTCGGTACGGGGCAGGTCCTGCCGGGTGAGCGAATCGAGGGTACGGCGCAGCAGGTGCCTGCGGTTGTATGTGGGGATGATGACGCTGCACTTCAGCACGGCGGACTCTCCTGGGTGCGACGGGCCGGCCTGCGGCCGGCCTGCGGGCTCAGCTGTTGCTCGTTGCGCGGCGGCGCCCGATCGCGCCGCCATAGATGAGTCGTCGCCGCGGTGACGGATTTCGACATGCGGGCCGCGCACGGCCTGCAGTGACGGTATTCGATATCAGTGGACCGACACGCCGTCCTGGAAGACGCACTGGCGCGGTGGGCCGGGCTAGGCTCGGGTGGGCGGCTCCCCGTGCCGGCTCATCGACGTGACCGGAGATCCAGCACATGAAGTACGTGGTGCTCATCTACAACAACCCGACCGCGTGGCAGCATCCGATGTTTCTCCAGAGCGGGCCGCTGTCCGAGCAGGAGCGCGCCGAGCGGACCAGCGAGTTCCAGACGCTGCTCAAGGAGCTGACCGAGACCGGCGAACTGGTGGACTCGGCGGCGCTGGGCGACCCGGCGCACAGCATCGCGCTGCGTATGCGCGAAGGGGTACTGGCCGCGACCGACGGGCCGTTCGCCGACGTCAAGGAGCATCTGGCCGGCTATTTCGTGCTCGACTGCGCGACGCCGGAGCGGGCACTGGAGCTGGCGCGGCGTTTCCCGGACGTGCGGGCCGGCGGCGTCGAGCTGCGCCCGGTGCTGGACCCGTCCGAGCTGCGCATGTGAGATCCACAGCCGCCAGCGGCGGGGGGGGGGGGGCGGCGGCGGGGGGGGGTTAGAGGTCGGGCGGGGGGGGCCGGCGGGGGGGCCCCCCGGGGGGGGGGGGGGCGGGGGCGC
>NZ_JBEZEB010000020.1:94201-140895 GCF_040648615.1 Catellatospora sp. NPDC049111
GGCCCCCGGGGTGCTGCTGGTGGTGCGCCTGCCGGTCGGCCGCCCGCCGCTGGCGTCGTGGCTCAGACGAAGAAGGTGTTGGGCTCCAGGCCGCACAGCACCCGGCCGTACAGCTCCAGCGTGGTGGTGGGCAGGTGCAGCGCATGCAGGGTCACCGCTCGCACGTCGCGGCGGATGCGCTGGACCGGGTCGTTGAGGTAGATCGAGGACGCGCCCAACCCGCCGGCGAGCAGGTCGACGGCCTCGGCAGTCAGCTGCGGCACCCGGCCGCCGACCGCGCGCGCGAACGCCCGCTCCTGCAGCGTCCACTCCTGCCCGGTCAGGCCTTTCTCGTCCACCATCGTCGCGATGCGCCGGGCGTGCCCCTCCGCCTCGTCGATCTTGAGGGCCGCGTCGGCCGCCTGCAGGTGGGTGATCGGCGCGTCGGCCTGCCGCTCGTAGGTGGTGTTGGCGATCGGGCGGCGGTTGATGCGGTCGTAGAAGTGCTCGGAGGCCGCGCGGGCCATGCCGATCATCTTGCCCGCGGTCGACGCGGCCACCGCGCCGACCAGCGGGGCGCGGAACATCGGCAGGTCGATGTTGAGCTTCGAGCCGTACTCCCCCGCAGTGAACGCGGCGATGCGCATGACGTGCGACATCGGCACGAACAGGTCCTCGGCCGCGGCCGACACGCTGCCCGTGCCCGACAGTGCGGAGACCTCCCAGTCGTCGATGAGCCGCAGTGACTTCATCGGCACCACGGCCATCACGGGCTCCGGGGCGCCCTCGGCCGGGATCATCAGGGTGGACAGCAGTTTGTACTTGCTGTGCGCGGCGCCGCTGTTGAAGGCCCACTGCCCGTTGACGACGAGGCCGCCGGGCCGTGCGACGCCGGTGCCGTTGAGCGCCAACGTGCCGGCGATACGCGTGTCGGGGTCGGCGAAGACCTCGTCCTGCACCTCGTCGGGGAACAGCCCGACGTTCCACGACGTGATCCACCAGGCGGCGACGTCGAAGGCGCATGCACCGTCGCCGCGGCCCAGTTCGATGCCGACGTCGACCATCGTGTGCGCGTCGGACTCGTAACCGCCGTAGCGGGCCGGGGTGCGCATCCGGAAGATCCCGGCCGCCGTCATCGCCTCGACGCTCTCGTCGGACAGGCGGCGGTTCTGTTCCTGCCAGAGGCTGTTCTTGCGCAGCAGCGGCACGAGATCCGCCGCCCGCCGGGCCAGTTCGGTGCGCTGTGGTGCTTGAGTCGCTTGCACGGATTCCTCCTCCTGGGCATGGCGATTTCGCTCGCGAAGGTCATTCGCCGCAGCAATGCGAAAGCGCGCAAGGCGTGTCGTTCCGGGCCTGCGAACAGCAACTCCGAGCGCCCGGGGCGAATGCCACGCTAGCGGGCCGACACAGGCCGGAAAAGGGGTTCGAAAGCGCATGACGACAGTGCGCAATATGGAAGAAGAATCGCACGGACCGCTGCGTAGAGTGGGCGTGGCCGATAGCGGATCCCGTATGCGAAATGGCGAGGCGACATTCCATGGAAGACCTGTCTGGACAGACCGTGTTCGTCGTCGGCGCCAGCCGCGGCCTGGGCCGTGGCGCCGTCGACGCCTTCCTCGACGCCGGGGCGCGGGTGATCGCGCTCGCCCGCGAAACCTCCTCGCTGCGTGCGCTCGCCGGGCAGCGGCCGGAGCTGACCGTGGAGGCCGCCGACGCCGCCGATCCCGGGCGCGCCGCCGACCTGCTCAAACGCCACGATCCTGACGTGCTGGTGCTGGTCGCGGGGGCGCAGCCGGTGCTGCGGCCGCTGACCCACCAGACCTGGGAGACGTTCTCCGTCAACTGGCACAGCGACGTGCGCATCGCCTACACGTGGCTGCGCGAGGCACTGCTGCGGCCGCTGCGGCCCGGCAGCCGCGTCATCGTCGTCAGCAGCGGCGCCGCGCTGCGCGGCTCGCCGATCAGCGGCGGTTACGCCGGAGCGAAGGCCACCGTGCGGTTCCTGGCCGACTACGCCGCCGAGGAGTCGGCGCGCGCCGGTCTCGGTCTCACCGTCACGACGGTGCTGCCGCAGCTCACCGGCGAGACCGCGCTGGGCCGGCCCGCCGTCGAGGCGTACGCCGAGCGGGCCGGGATCAGCGTCGAGGAGTTCCAGACCCGGCTCGGCCCCGCGTTGACCCCGCAGCTCGCCGGGGCCGCGCTGCGGCGCCTGGCGGCGGGGACCGCCGCCGGTGACGCCCCTGCCTACCTGCTCACCGGCCAGGGCCTGCAACCGGTGCGGTGAACCGCGATCCGGCCGGCCCTCTACAGAACGGAGACACCGTGGACTTCAAGGATCCGCACGAGACCGATGTCCTGGTCATCGGCGCGACGGGCTACGCGGGCGGCTACGCGGCCGCCGCGCTGGCCCGAGCCGGATACCGGGTCGCCGCCCTGCAGCGTCCCGGCGGCAAGCCGGTTCCACCGGAGTACCGCCCGGTGCCGGGCGACCTGGCCGACCCGCCCTCGCTGGCGGCCGCTGCCCGGGGGTTCGACATCGTGGTGCAGGTCGGCCGGATCGAAGGCGATCTGGAGAGCGTCGGCGCTGAGGCGATCATGGACACCGGCGCCCGGCTGATCCACACGTCCGGCGCGGACGTGCTCGGCCCGGGCCGGACCCACGAGGACACCGTGCCCGTCCCGCCCGCGGTCGTCGCCTGGCGCGCCGACGTGGAGCGGCGTGTCCTGGCCGGTGGCGGCATGCTGGTGCGGCCCGGCCTGATCTACGGCAACGGCGGTGGCGTGGTGCAGGACATGCTGGTGCCGCTTCAGGAGCGCGTCGGGGCCGGGGTGTACCTGGGCCGCCGCGGCATCCACTGGCCGGCCGTGCACGTCGAGGACCTGGCCGACCTGTACGTCCTCGTCGCGCAGCAGGCCGCACCGGGCACGGCCTGGAACGCCGTCACCGACAACGTCGCCATAGACGAGCTGGTCGCGGCCGTCGCGGGCGGTCACGCGGTGTGCTGGCCGGCCGACCGCGAGTGTCCCGAGGAGATCCGGGTCATCGAAGAGCTGTACCTGATGGACCACATCGTCAGCGCCGACAAGACCCGCCGGGAGCTGGGCTGGAAGCCGGTCCACCCGTCCGTGCTCGACTACTACCGGGCCGCCGTCGCCGGTTAGCCCACTCCGGCACGTGTACGCCGCCACCGTCGGTGGCGGCGTACACGTGTACTGGCTCACCCCCCGGACAGCGGCTACCGCCGGTAGCGGTCGTGGTGGCGCAGCCACGGCCGCTCGGCCGGGCGGCCACTCGGCGTCAGGTCCAGGAAGTTGAACGTGTTGTGGAACACGTCGATGCCGTCGCCGTAGCACGAGTAGGTGTGCAGCACACGGTCTCCGTCGCGCACGAAGACGCTCATGCCGCCGGCCTCGCCCTCGGTGAACCAGTTGCCGTGCGCGGCGAGCGTTTCCTCGTCCTGATAGTCGTACTCCACCGGGGTGATCGACCTGTCGAGCGTGGCGTGGTAGTCGTAGTTGAACATGCTGTCGTAGGACGAATACCACGGCACCTGCCAGCCCATGCGCTGGTGGAAGGGGCCGATCTTCGAGTACGGCGCGCGCGACACGATGGCCAGCGTCGTGTCCAGGGCGTGCAGGTGCGAGGTGTCGCCGATGCCGTCGCTGAGCATCGAGCAGTGCCGGCAGCCCTCGTCCCAGCTCGGGTCGAACATGAAGTGCTGCACGATGAGCTGACCGCGCCCCTCGAACAGGTCGATCAGCGTCGCCTTGCCCGCCGGTCCCTCGAAGACGTATTCCTTGTCGACCACCACGGCCGGCATCTGCAGGCGGGCGGCGTTGACCTCGTCACGGACCTTGAGCAGCTCACTTTCGCGGTGGCGCAGCTCCTTGCGGGCCGCCAGCCACTCCTGCGGTGAAACGACCTGTGGCACCATTTCCGCTCCTCTCCACGAGTCGCCCTGTCGGGCGCCTTCATGGGGTAGTCGGAGCCGGCGGTCCCGCCCTCGACATCGGCCCGACCCCGCACATGGTTGCGCCCCGGCACCTGGCGGGGGGGCCGGGGCGCGGTGGCGGCGGTCAGGCGAGCGCGGGCACCGGAGCGTTGAGGTACACCGGGACGCTGCCGTAGCCGTTCATGATGAAGGTGCCCTGTGGCGGAATCTCGGACACCGGAACGGCCAGCCGCATGTTGGGGAAGCGCTCGAACAGCGCCGGCATGGCGATCATCGCCTGCATGGTGGCAAGCGACCGGCCCAGGCAGTAGTGCGGGCCGTGGCCGAAGGCCAGGTTGGTCTTGTCGGCGCGGGTGAGGTCGAACTGGTCCGCGGTCTCGCCGTGCAGCTCGGGGTCACGGCCGATGCCGGCGTAGGCGATCAGCACCAGGTCCCCCTTGGTGATCTGCACGCCGGCGACCTCGGCGTCCTCGGTGGCGTAGCGGAACGGCAGCTGCGCGATGGCCGCATCCTTGCGCAACGCCTCGTTGAACGCGTCCTGCCAGGTGTACTGCCCGCTGCGAACCAGCTCCAACTGCTGCGGGTTCTCCAGCAGGTCGACGACGAGGTGGGACATCACATTGCCCAGCGTCTCCGAGCCGGCGCCGAGCATGACGTGCAGCGTGCCCACCAGCTCGTCGTTGGTCATCATCGAGCCGTCTTCCTTGGCCTGGACCAGCACGCTGGTGAGGTCCGTGCCCGGGTTGGCCTTCTTCTCCGCGACGAGTTCCTCCATGGCCTCATGCCACTGGTGCAGGTTGGCCCCGGACTCCTCGCGCGTGTTGGTCGTCTTGCTGTTGGTGACCGCGCCCTGCAGCATCCGGTCGCGTGCCTGCGGCGGCACCCCGAACAGGTCGCAGATGACAAGTGCGGTCAGCAGGTAGGTGAACTGGCCTTTGATGTCCACGACCTCGCCGGGCGGCACCCGCTCCAGGTCGTCGAGCAGGCCCGCCACCAGCTTCTCGATGTGGCCGCGGGCGGCCTCCACCTGCCGGGGAGCGAACGCGTGCGCGACCAGCTTGCGCAGGCGGTCGTGGTCGGCGCCCTCACGGGTCGTGACGTTGTCCATCATCACCCAGGTGATGAGCTCCCAGTCCGGCGGAACCTCGCCGTTGATCAGCGCCGGCCAGTGCTCCCTGGCGTTCTTGGAGAATCGCGGGTCGGCCAGGATCTGCCTGCCCACCGTGTAGTTGGTCACCGACCAGGCCAGGTAACCACCGGGCACCTCTACCCGGGTCACCGGCCCTTCGGCCCGGATCCGGGCCGCCTCGGCGTGGATGTCTTTACCGGTCCGGTCCAGCACGATCGGACATTTACCCATCGCGGGCCTCCACAGAATGGGAGATATGTACACCGGCACTCCTACGCACCGATGACGCCGATCATTCACGGCGCTTGTACGAGCGTATCCACAGCGCTTCTCAAACACTTCTTCCAACGTGCCGCAAGGCCTTTGCCGACGGTCCCGGAAAAGCATTTCGGAAGATGCCGGAACCCGGTGTGGAATGGACACTGTAACGGCTGAACGGACCTGTTCGGCGACGGCTGCCCGGTGGAGGTGGAGCGCATGGCCAGGTTCAAGGTCGGGGTGCAGATCAGGCCGCAGCACTGCTCGATGGAGCAGCTGCGAGAGGCATGGCAGGCGGCCGAGGACCTGGGGGTGGACTCGGTCTGGAACTGGGACCACTTCTACCCGCTCTACGGCGACCCCGACGGCGCGCACTACGAATGCTGGACGATGCTCGCCGCGATCGCCGCCGACACCAACCGGGTCCAGTTCGGTCCCCTGGTCAGCTGCCACGGCTACCGCAATCCGGACCTGGTCGCCGCGATGGCCGGCACCGTCGACCAGCTCAGCGGCGGACGCCTGGTGGTCGGGCTCGGCGCGGGATGGTTCGAACGCGACTACACCGAGTTCGGGTACGAGTTCGGCACCGCCCCCGGCCGGTTGCACGGTCTGGAGGCGGCCACCCGGCGCATCCAGCAGCGGCTGCCGCGGCTCAACCCGCCCGCGCCGGCGATCCCGCTGCTGATCGGCGGCGGCGGCGAGAAGGTGACGCTGCGTATCGTCGCCGAGCGAGCCGACATGTGGAACGACTTCGGCTCGCCCGAGCGCTTCGCGCACAAGAACGCGGTGCTCGACCAGTGGTGCGCGAAGGTGGGGCGCGACCCGGCCGAGATCGAGCGCACGACGATGATCGGACCCGACGAGATCGACGGCCACGAGGCCTACCTGGCCGCCGGGGCCACGCACATCATCCTGGGCTGGGACCCGCCGTTCGACGTGAAGGACGTGCAACGGCTGCTCGACCACGCCAAGGACTAGGTCCTGCCTCGACGTCCGCTCATGAGGTTCGTTCCGGAGTCGAGCCTTCGTCGAGGTAGGGCCGCAGCCTGCTGCACAGTCCCACCACCGCCGCTGTCGTGCCGCGGGGCGCATCGGGCCATTGATCGCCGGACATCCAGCCGTACTCGGCTGGTGTGCCGGTATGGCGGACGAACACATGTTGATGGAAGTGCGCGTGACTCATCCCGGCGATCGCGGCGAACACGAAGTCCGCCGCCAACTCCGTCCGCAATCCCAGCGCTGCTCGTCGAACCGCACGGCCGATCGCCTCAGCCTCGCTGTCCGTGAGGTCGGCCAGGTAGGGCACGTGGCGGCGGCTCTCCACGAACAGGTAGCCGAGCACGGTCGTGCCGTCCTCCCCCACAGGACGGTGGGAGATCACCAAGTGCTCGTCCTCCCAGACGGTCGGCCCGACCAAGGGCCCGTCGCTCCGATGCTTGTCGCAGATCATGCAGTCCAGCTGCGGTCCCCCGGCCGATACCATGCCCGCACGGTAGCGTCCCCGAGCGCAACTCGCCGACCTGGCGGTCCAAGCCAGCCCGCGTGGATGTGCGGGTCGGCCGGCTCTGGCCCAAGCGTCAGAGAAGTCGGAAGCTCCGGTTGACCGCCGCCGAGCCGGAACGGGGGCGCACCGTGGTGCCGTCGAGTCGTTCCACGACGGGCTCCGAGCCGTCCAGCCACAACGTCTCGCCTTGGCGCAGGAACAGCGCTTCCTCAAGGGTGATGGTCAGGCAGCTGCGGGTGACCATGATCTCGCGGATCATGAGGTTTCTCGGGGCGACGATTCGGTCTCCGGACAGCTGCATGCACTCATGTTGCATCTCAGCCGGTCGCGTGTCGACCGGCATAGTGGTCGAGTCAGGCGAGGTCCGTGAAAGTCGGTGGCGGCGGCCCACTGGCCTACGCGTAGTCTCCTGCGGATGATCTCCGATGAAGTAACAGGCGTACTCCGCAGTTGGGCAAAGGGTTTGGCCGCGGTCAGACGCAACTCCGTGCCCGTCGAGACCGCGTGGGGCCTGCGGATCGACGAGGTCCGGCCGAAGACCCGCGCCCGCTGTCTGGTGTTTCGCGACGACCTCGACGCGGTACGCAGCGCGGCGGATGACGCGCCCGCCCCGCACGGGGTGGTCATCGTCGTCGCCGCCGAAGATGCGGCAGCGGCCCTGCTCGGGCCGGCCTGGCCGAGCACGCCGCCGGAGCCGATCATGACGACCGCGCTGCGGCGGATGCCGTCGAGCGTCCCTGCCGGGTACGAGCTCAGCATCACGGTCGACGCGGGCGTCATCAACGTGCGCGTACATGCCGAGGGCGAGGTCGTCGCGGCAGGGTATACCGCAGTTGTGGACGGTATCGCCGTCGTGGATCGGGTCGGCACCGAACCCGCACATCAGCGCCGTGGTCTGGGCACAGCGGTGATGAACGCATTGACCGCCGCGGCCATGGACCAGGGGGCGGTGAGCGCCGTACTCCATGGGACAGAGGAAGGACGCGCGCTCTACGAGGGCCTCGGCTGGCAACTGCACTCAAAGATCACGAGCTTCAGCCACGCGGCATGATCTCGCGCAGGTACGGCGGCCGAATACCGCTCAGACCGCGGCGCGCGCCCGCCGGAGCGCGAACAGGATGTGGTCCAGGTCCTCAGGGTCCTCCGGGGTGTTGAGGATGATGGTGTTCACGCCCGCGTTGAAGTACTCGGCGAGGGCGGCGGCGACCTCGTCGTAGTCACCGACCAGGTACGGGCAGAAGGTGTGGTACGCCCGGAACGGGTAGAGCCAGTAGACCTGGTCGAGGACTCCGGTCCGCCGGACGTCGTCGGCGAGGTTGCGGTGCCAGCGCGACTCCGCCTGCTGCGCGACCCAGTCGTGCAGTTGCTCGCCGTCCTCGTCATGCGGGAACCTGGCATGCGCGAGCGCCCAGGCCTCCTCGGAGGTCGGACGGGCGATGATCCCGAAGCGGACCCCGCCGCCCTGGAGCACGCCGCTGTCGCCGTAGCGGCCCAGCAGCCGGGGGTACGTCAACCAGCCCGCGTCCAGCCGGCGCCTGGCTTCCAGGCTCGCCTCGGACCCGCCGGACACGTAGATCCTCGGCATCAGCTCGGGGTCGAACCGCATGCCGAGCATCGCGCCCTTGACGGTGTAGTGCTCGCCCGCGTGGGAGACCGTCGCGTCGTCCGACAGCAGGCGCGTGATGATCTGCGCGTACTCGGTGATCCGGTCGTAGCGCTCGTCGTGGTCGAGACGGCAGCCGAGTTCCTTCAGATGGCTGGGGAACCCGCCGCTGACCAGGTTCAGGTCGACCTGGCGGTGGTACAGGTAGCCGATCGTGGCGATCGCGCGCGCCGCGGCGAACGGGTGGGTGTACACGGGGTTGACCGCGATCAGCGGCACCAGGCGTTCGGTGTTCTCCAGCAGGAACTGGGCGGCCGACCACGGGTCGACGCTGCGGTTGTCGGTGTGCACGAGCACCCCCCGGCAGCCCGCCTCCTCGATCCACCGGCACTTGTCCAGCAGGGTGCGCCGGTACTCCTCCGGGGGTAGATCCGGGTCCGTCGGAAACGACGTGTAGACGGTGAGCATGTGGTGTCCCTGCCTTTCAGGCGTCTGCCGACTCGGCCGCACGGGCGGCGATGCGTTCGTTGACGGCGCGCACAGTCGGCTGCGCGACGAATTCCCGCAGCCCGATCCGCACGCCGAAGCGCTCACCGATCCGCGCGACGAGCACGGCGGCGAGCAGGGAGTGGCCTCCCAGGTCGAAGAACCCGTCGTCGATCCCGACGTGCTGCGCACCGACGATCTCCGCGACGAGCTCGCACAGGGCTGCCTCGACCGCGGACGTCGGGCCGGTCGCCTCGCTGCCTGCGTACTGCGGTGCGGGCAGGGTTCTGCGGTCGAGTTTGCCGTTGGCGTTGAGGGGAAGCCGGTCGAGCACGACGACCGCCGCGGGCACCATGTACTCCGGTAGCCGAGTCGCGGCGTACCGGCGCAGCCCCGGGGCGTCGACGGCGGTCGCGCCGGATCCGACGACGTAGGCGACCAGGCGGCGGTCGCCGGGCCGGTCTTCGCGTACGACCACCGCGGCCCGGTCGACCGCCCCGTGGCCGGACAGCACGGCTTCGATCTCGCCGAGCTCGATCCGGAACCCCCGCAGTTTCACCTGGTCATCGGATCGGCCGAGGTAGTCGAGCTGGCCGTCCGGCGTCCAGCGCACCACGTCACCGGTGCGGTACATCCGCTCGCCGGCGCCGAACGGGCAGGCCACGAACCGGGCCGCGGTCAGGTCCGGGCGGCCCAGATAGCCGGCCGCCACGCCCGGGCCAGCGATGTAGAGCTCGCCGGCCACCCCGACGGGCACCGGCCGCAGGCGCTCGTCGAGCACGTACAGGCGTGCGTTGGCCAGCGGCGATCCGATCAGCGGGGTGCCGTCACCGGTGGCGCGCCATGCGCTGGCGTGTGCCGCCTCGGTGGGCCCGTACATGTTCAGCACGCGTGCTGACGGGAACGCGGTTCGGGCGCGGTCCAGCACGCCGCGCGGCAGCGCCTCCCCGGCCAGGACCACCGCGCGCACCGAGGCGAAGACCGGCACGTCCGACAGCACCTGGCTCAACGCGGACGGGACTGCCGAGATCAGCGTTCCGGGCCACGTCGCGGGCAGCTCCCCCAGCGCCAGCACGTCGCGCGCAAGTTCCACGCAGCCGCCCGTCGCCCAGGTGCCGAAGACCTCGAACACCGACACGTCGAAACTCAGCGACGTCGCGGCCAGCACCCGGGACAGCTCGCCGCCGGCGAACTCGTCGACGACCCAGTGCAGGTAGTTCACGACGTTGCCCTGTGAAACCAGCACACCTTTCGGCCGGCCGGTGGAACCCGAGGTGTAGATCACGTACGCGGGGCTGTCGGCGTCCACCGGCACCGCCAGGTCACCGTCGGGCTGTTGGCCCAGTCGTTCGAAGAGTCCTGGGTCGTCCAGTACGGCGACCGGTTCGACCTCGTCACGCACCAACCGCGCGCGCTCGGCCGGCCACCGCGGATCCACCGGCACGTAGGCTGCTCCGGACTTCACCACCGCCAGCACCGCGACCAGCGCATCGACGGTCCGGGGCAGCATCACGACCACGAACCGGCCCGGCCCCGCGCCCACGGACACCAGATACCGGGCCAGCCGGTTGGCCCGCGCGTTCAGCTCAGCGAACGTCAGTTCCTGCGGGCCGTCCACCAGCGCCACCGCGTCCGGGGACTTGGCCACCCGGGCCTCGAACAGGTCGGCCATCGGCTCGAAGGGCACCGTGTGCGCAGCGTCGTTCCACCGGCGGAGTATCAGGTCCCTTTCGTCCTGGTCCAGGATTTCCAGGTCCGCGACTGGCCTCAGGGGGTCTGCGGTGGCCTGCTCCAGGATCAAGCGGAACCGCTGCGCCAACGAACGGGCGGTGTCGGGGTCGAACAGGTCGAGCGCGTATTCGAGCGAGCCGTCGATACCGGCCGTCGTGCCGTCGCCGGAGGGGCGCTGCCTCAGGTTGAGGGTGAGGTCGAACTTGGCCACGTCGGCCACCAGCCGTACCTCGCCGGCTTCGATTCCCGGCAGGTCGCACTGGCCCGCGGTTTCGGGCTCGACGGCCAGCGTCACCTGGAACAGCGGGTGGCGGGCGGTGGAGCGGGCGGGGTTGAGCACTTCGACCAGGCGCTCGAACGGCACGTCTTGGTGCGCGAACGCGGCGAGGTCGGTCTCACGCACTCGGGCGAGCAGTTCGGCGAATGTGGGGTTGCCTGACACGTCGGTCCGCAGCACCAGGGTGTTGACGAAGAACCCGACCAGGTCGTGTACCGCCTCGTCCAGCCGGCCCGCCACCGGTGTCCCGATCGGGATGTCCGTGCCTGCGCCGGAACGTGACAGCGCCAGTGCCAGCGCCGCCTGCACCACCATGAACACCGTCACCTGGTGCTCGCGTGCCACGTCCACCAGCCGTCGATACAGGTCAGCGCCGATCTCGAACTCCACTTCGCCACCCCGATGCGACGGCGTGGCGGGCCGCGCACGGTCGTAGGGCAGGGCAAGTTCCTCGGGTATCCCAGCGAGCGCCGCACGCCAGAACTGCAGCTGGTCACCGGCCGGACTTCCGGCGGACTCGTCACCGAGCAGGTCCCGCTGCCACAGGGTGTAGTCGGCGTATTGGACGGCAAGTGGCGACCAGTCCGGAGCAGAGCCGGCCAGTCGTGACGCGTAGGCCTGTGACAGGTCGCGCAGCAGCGGACCGAGCGACCAGCCGTCGCTGGCGATGTGGTGCGTCAGCAGCAGCAGGACGCACTCGTCGGGTCCGAGGTCGAACAGCCACGCCCTGATCGGCACCTCGGCCGACAGGTCGAACACGTACCCCGCAGCCCCCGACAGACCCGCGGCCAGGTCGCTCTCAGCGATCGAGACCTCTTCCAGGACCGGTGCCGTGCCGGCATCGAGAAATAGCTGGTACGGCCGCCCGTCCACCACGGGGAGCACAGTGCGCAACGCTTCGTGGCGGTCGACCACGTCGCCCAGCGCCGCACGCAATGCAGCCCGGTTCAGCCTGCCATGCAGCCGCAGCGCCGACGGCACGTTGTAGACCGCGCTACCGCCGTCCATCTGGTCCACGAACCACAACCGCTGCTGCGCGAACGACAACGGCAACCGCTCCGGTCGCGACCCCACCGCCACCAGCGCCGGACGCGCCACACCGGAATCATCGAGCACCCGGCACAGACCCGACACCGTCGGCGACTCGAACAACGCCCGAATCCCCAACTCCACCCCGAGCACCGCACGCACCCGCGCGATCAGACGCGTCGCCAGCAGCGAATGACCACCCAGATCGAAGAAGTTGTCGTCGACACCCACCCTGTCGACACCCAGCACCTGCGCGAACAGACCACACAGGATCTCCTCACGCGCCGACAACGGCCCGCCCGCCTCACCGACCGCATACTGCGGCGCAGGCAACGCCCTGCGATCGAGCTTGCCGTTGGCGTTGAGCGGCAGAGCGTCCATGAGGACCACGGCGGAGGGAACCATGTACTCGGGCAGGCGAGTCGCGGTGTGTCGACGCAACACCGCAGCATCCGCTCTGACGTCAGCCGACGAGACGACGTAGGCGACCAGGCGGCGGTCGCCTGGCTGGTCCTCGCGCACGATCACCGCCGCCTGGTCGACCGACTCGTGCCCGGACAACGTGGCTTCGATCTCGCCGAGTTCGATCCGGAACCCACGCACCTTCACCTGGTCATCGGCCCGGCCCAGATAGTCCAGCTGACCATCCGACGTCCAGCGCACCACATCACCGGTCCGATACATCCGCTCACCGGCACCGAACGGGCACGCCACAAACCTGGCCGACGTCAGATCCGGACGACCCAGATAACCGGCAGCCACACCATCCCCGGCGACGTACAGCTCGCCGGCCACCCCGGGCGGCACCGGCCGCAACCGCGCGTCCAGCACGAACAGGCGGGTGTTCCAGTTGGGCCGGCCGATCGGAACGAGTGCGCCCGCCGCGCCGTGGACGCATTCGCCCGACGTCACACCGATCGTCGTCTCGGTCGGCCCGTACGTGTTGTGCAGGTGCACGCCCGGGAGCACGGCGAGGGCCTGGTCGCGCAGGTCCCGCGAGAGTTCCTCGCCACCGCTGACCAGCTGACGCAACGACGTGCACGACGCTGCGCCCGGCTCGTCCACGAACATCCGCAGCAGCGAGGGCACGAACTCGGCCGCGGTCACGTGCTCCCGACGGATCAGGTCGGCGAGATACGCGGCGTCGCGGTGGCCGCCGGGGCGCGCCAGCACCATCGTCGCGCCGGTAACGAGCGGCAGGAGCAGCTCCCACACCGAGACGTCGAACGTGATCGGTGCCTTCTGCAGAACCCGGTCCGCGGCGGTGAGCCGGTATTCGGCCTGGAGCCAGAAGATGTGGTTGACGATGCCGCGGTGCGTGACGACGACGCCCTTGGGCGTGCCCGTCGAGCCGGAGGTGTAGATCACGCAGGCGGGAAGCCGAGCGGCGTCGAGCCCTCGCGTCGCATCGAGATCATCGTCGGCGAGCGCCTTGTATTCCCGGTCATCGCCGATGACGAGCACCTGCGGACCGTCCGGTCCGGGCAGAGCGGCGACGACAGCGGTGGTGATCAGCAGTTCCGGGCGGACATCGTCGAGCATCAACAAGATCCGGTCGGCCGGGTACTCCGGGTCGACCGGCACGTAGGCCGCACCTGTCTTGAACACGGCGAGTATGGCGACGACGAGGTCGAACGACCTGGGCAGCGCCACGGCCACGAACCGCTCGGGCCTTGCGCCGAGGGACACCAGATGCCGAGCGAGGCGGTTGGCCTGCGTGTTCAGTTCGGCGAAGGTGATCTGTTCGCCCTCGTGGACGACGGCCACCGCGGCGGGGGTTGCCCGTACCTGGGCTTCGAAGAGTGCCGGCAGGGTGTCGGCGGGAACCGTGTGCGAGGTGTCGTTCCACCGGTGGAGCAGAAGTTCCCGCTCGTGCGTGGCCAGGACTTCCAGGGTGCCGATCGGGTCGCCGGGTGCGGACAGGCCATGGTGCAGGACCCGTAGCACGCGGTCGACGAGCGCTCGGGCGGTGTCGGGGTCGAACAGGTCCAGTGCGTATTCGAGCGAGCCGTCGATACCGGCCGTTGTGCCGTCGCCGCTGGAGCTCTGCTTGAGGTTGACGGTGAGGTCGAACTTGGCCACGTCGGCCACCAGCCGTACCTCGGTGGCTTCGACTCCCTTCAGGTCGCACTGGCCCGCGTTTTCGGGCTCGACGGCCAGCATGACCTGGAACAGCGGGTGGCGGGCGGTCGAGCGGGCGGGGTTGAGCACTTCGACCAAGCGCTCGAACGGCACGTCCTGGTGCGCGAACGCCGCGAGGTCGGCCTCACGCACCCGGGCGAGCAGTTCGGCGAACGTCGGATCGCCCGACACGTCGGTCCGCAACACCAGGGTGTTGACGAAGAACCCGACCAGTTCGTGCACCGCCTCGTCCAGCCGACCCGCCACCGGCGTCCCGATCGGAATGTCGGCGCCCGCACCCGAACGTGACAGCGCCAGTGCCAGCGCCGCCTGCACCACCATGAACACCGTCACCTGATGCTCACGAGCCACGTCCACCAGACGACGATGCAGGTCAGCGCCGACCTCGAACCGCACCTCCCCACCCCGATACGACGGCGTGGCGAGCCGCGCACGGTCGTAGGGCAGAGCAAGTTCCTCAGGTACTCCGGCCAGCGCCCCACGCCAGAACCGCAGTTGCCCGCCCGCAAGGCTGCCATCCGATTCGTCGCCGAGCAGTTCTCGCTGCCAGATGGCGTAGTCGGGGTACTGGACGGGCAGCGGTGACCAGTCGGGGGCCCTATCGGACAGGCGTGACGCGTAGGCCTGTGACAGGTCGCGCAGCAGCGGACCGGACGACCAGCCGTCGCTGGCGATGTGGTGCGTCAACAGCAGTAAGACGCACTCGTCAGGTCCGAGGTCGAACAACCATGCCCGGATCGGCACCTCGGCCGACAGGTCGAAGATGTGCCCTGCCGCTGCCGACAGACCCGCAGCCAGGTCGTCTTCGCCGATGGAGACCTCTTCCAGGACCGGCACCACACCGGTGCCGAGAATCTCCTGGTACGGCTGCCCGTCCACGGCCGGCAGCAGCGTGCGCAACACTTCGTGACGGTCGACCACATCGCTCAGCGCAGCACGCAGCGCGGCCCGGTCCAGCCCGCCGCGCAGCCGCAGCGCCAACGGCACGTTGTAGACCGCGCTACCGCCGTCCATCTGGTCCACGAACCACAACCGCTGCTGCGCGAACGACAACGGCAACCGCTCCGGTCGCGACCCCACCGCCACCAGCGCCGGACGCGCCACACCGGAATCATCGAGCACCCGGCACAGACCCGACACCGTCGGCGACTCGAACAACGCCCGAATCCCCAACTCCACCCCGAGCACCGCACGCACCCGCGCGATCAGACGCGTCGCCAGCAGCGAATGACCACCCAGATCGAAGAAGTTGTCGTCGACACCCACCCTGTCGACACCCAGCACCTGCGCGAACAGACCACACAGGATCTCCTCACGCGCCGACAACGGCCCGCCCGCCTCACCGACCGCATACTGCGGCGCAGGCAACGCCCTGCGATCGAGCTTGCCGTTGGCGTTGAGGGGAAGCCGGTCGAGCACGACGACCGCCGCGGGCACCATGTACTCCGGCAGCCGGGTCGCGGCGTACCGGCGCAGCCCTGCGGCGTCGACGGCCGTCGCACCCGACCCGACGGCGTAGGCGACCAGACGCCGGTCACCGGGCCGATCCTCACGCACGACCACCGCCACCGCGCCCACGGACCCGTGCCCGGATAGCACGGCCTCGATCTCGCCGAGCTCGATCCGGAACCCTCGCACCTTCACCTGGTCGTCGGCCCGGCCGAGGTAGTCGAGCTGACCGTCGGGCGTCCAGCGCACCACGTCACCGGTGCGGTACATCCGCTCACCAGCACCGAACGGACACGCCACAAACCGCACCGACGTCAGATCCGGGCGCCCCAGATAACCGGCCGCCACACCATCCCCGGCGATGTACAGCTCACCGGCCACCCCGGGCGGCACCGGCCGCAACCGCGCGTCCAGCACGAAGACCCTCGTGTTCGCGATCGGCGACCCGATCAACGGTGTTCCACCGTCAGCACGCCATCCGGTCGCGTACACCGTCGCCTCGGTCGGCCCGTACAGGTTGACCACCCGTGCCGACGGAAACACCGACCGGACTCGTTCCAGCACACCGGCGAGGACCGCCTCACCGGCCAGCACCACGACCCGCACCGACGCGAAGGCCGGCGCGTTCGCCAGCGCCTGGCTCAACGCGGACGGGACCGCCGAGACCAGCGTTCCAGGCCACGTCGCAGGCAGTTCACCCAGCGCCAGCACATCGCGCGCCAGCTCGACGCAGCCGCCCGAGGCCCAGGTGCCGAAGACCTCGAACACTGACACGTCGAAGCTCAACGACGTGGACACCAGCACCCGGGACATCTCGCCTGCGCCGAACTCGGCCCGTACCCACGACAGCAGATTGACGACGCCGCCGTGCGAGACCACCACGCCTTTCGGTCGTCCCGTCGACCCGGAGGTGTAGATCGCATATGCGGGGGTGTCGGCGTCGACGGAGACGGAGAGGTCTTCGTCCGGCTGCTGCTGCAACCCCTCGATCGAGGCGAGGTCGTCCAGCACGGTGACCGGTCGGGCCTCGTCGAGCACGATGCGCACGCGCTCGGTGGGCCACCGCGGATCCACCGGCACATAGCCCGCCCCCGCCTTCAGCACCGCGAGCAGCGCCACCATCACGTCGGCAGTCCGTGGCAGCGCCAGCGCCACGAACCGTCCCGGCCCCGCGCCTTGAGCGGCCAGGTGCCGGGCGAGGCGGTTGGCCCTCGCGTTCAGCTCGGCGTACGTCAGCTCCTGCTTGTCGTGGACGAGCGCCACCGCGTCCGGCGACTGCCGCACCTGGGCCTCGAAGAGCGCGGCCAGCGGCTCGAAGGAGACCGGGTGCGAGGTGTCGTTCCATTCCTCGACGATTCGGTGGCGTTCGGCCTCGGACAGCAGAGCCATGTCCGCGAGGCGGGCATCGGCGCGTTCGACGAACTGGTCGAGCAGTCGGGTGAACCATGTCGCCAGCGATCGCGCCGTGGGCTCGTCGAACACGTCGAGCGCGAAGTCGAGCTTCACGCCGATGCCGAGCGGTTCGCCGTCGGCGTCGTGGCGTTGCTCGAAGTTCCAGAGCAGGTCGAATTTGGCGGCTCCGGTCGGCAGCGGTTCGGCCTGGGCGCGGGTGCCGGGCAAATGCCAGTTTCCGAGGTCTTCTCCCCCATCGAAGGCGAGCATGACCTGGAACAGCGGGTGGCGGGCGGTGGAGCGGACGGGGTTGAGCACTTCGACCAGCCGCTCGAACGGCACCTCCTGATGCGCGAACGCCCCCAGGTCCGTCTCCCGCACCCGCCCGAGCAGTTCGGCGAACGTGGGGTTGCCTGACAGGTCTGCGCGCAGGACCACCGTGTTGACGAAGAACCCGATCAGGTCGTGTACCGCCTCGTCGGATCGTCCGGCCACCGGCGTCCCGATCGGGATGTCCACACCGCCGCCGACCTTGCTCAGCATCGCGGCCAAGGTGGCGTGTACGACCATGAACACGGTCGACTGATGTTCGCGTGCCAGATTCGTCAGCCGGCGGTGCAGGTCGCGGCCGAGTTCGAACCGCACGTCGCCGCCGCGATACGAGGCCACCGGCGGTCGCACGTGATCGTATGGAAGCGCCAGTTCCTCGGGCAGCCCGGCCAGGGCATCACGCCAGAACTGCAGCTGCTTCCCGGCGAGGCCGCCATCCGATTCGTCGCCGAGCAGTTCCCGCTGCCAGATCGCGTAGTCGGCGTACTGGACGGGCAGCGGCGACCAGTCGGGGGCGGTATCGGACAGGCGTGACGCGTACGCCTGCGACAGCTCGCGTGTCAGCGGACCGAGCGACCAGCCGTCGCTGGCGATGTGGTGCGTCAGCAGGAGCAGGACAAACTCATCGGGCCCGAGTTCGAACAGCCATGCCCGGACGGGCAGCTCGGCGGAGATGTCGAAGACGTACCCGGTGGCGGCGGCCAGCACTGCCGCCAGGTCGCCCTCGGCGATTCTGGCCTCTTCGAGCACCGGTGCCGCGCCGACGTCGAGGATCTCCTGGTGCGGCTCCCCGGCCACGACCCGGAACACCGTGCGCAACGCCTCGTGCCGGTCGACGACGTCGCCGAGCGCCGCACGCAGGGCATCTCGGTCGACGGGACCGTGCAGCCGCCACGCGTACGGTTCGGTGTAGGCGGCGTTGTGTCCTTCGAACTGATCAACGAACCACAGCCGCTGCTGTGCGAACGACAGCGGCAGCGGCTCCGGGCGAGGCACCACCGGGGTCAGCGCCGGGCGTGCCGCGCCGAGACCGTCGAGCACGCCGCAGAGTGCTGCCACGGTCGGAGCGTCGAACAACGCCCGAATCCCCAGCTCCACCCCCAGCGTCGCACGCACTCGTGAGATCAACCGCGTGGCGAGCAGGGAGTCGCCGCCGAGGTCGAAGAAGTCGTCGGCGAGGCCCACGTGGTCGACGCCCAGGACATCGGCGAACAGTCCGATCACGGTCTTCTGCTGCGCGGTGACCGGTCCGTGTTCGACGGATCCGTCGAACACGGGTGCGGGCAGGGCTTTACGGTCGAGTTTGCCGTTGGCGTTGAGGGGAAGCCGGTCGAGCACGACGACCGCCGCCGGCACCATGTACTCCGGTAGCCGAGTCGCGGCGTACCGGCGCAGCCCTGCGGCGTCGACGGCCGTCGCACCCGACCCGACGACGTAGGCGACCAGACGCCGGTCACCGGGCCGATCCTCACGCACGACCACCGCCACCGCGCCCACGGACCCGTGCCCGGATAGCACGGCCTCGATCTCGCCGAGCTCGATCCGGAACCCGCGCACCTTCACCTGGTCGTCGGCCCGACCGAGATAGTCCAGCTGACCGTCGGGCGTCCAACGCACCACGTCACCGGTCCGGTACATCCGCTCACCAGCACCGAACGGACACGCCACAAACCGGACCGACGTCAGATCCGGACGCCCCAGATAACCGGCCGCCACACCATCCCCGGCGATGTACAACTCACCAGCCACCCCGGGCGGCACCGACCGCAACCGCTCATCCAGCACGAACACCCTCGTGTTCGCGATCGGCGACCCGATCAACGGTGTCCCGCCGTCAGCACGCCAACCGGTCGCGTACACCGTCGCCTCGGTCGGTCCGTACAGGTTCAGCACGCGTGCCGACGGGAAGACGGTGTGGACGCGCTCCAGCACGCTGCGCGGCAGCGCCTCCCCGGCCAGGACCACCGCGCGCACCGACGCGAAGACCGGCACGTCCAGCAGCACCTGGCTCAACGCCGACGGGACCGCCGAGATCAGCGTTCCGGGCCACGTCGCGGTCAGCTCGCCCAACGCCAGCACGTCGCGCGCCAACTCCACGCAACCGCCCGACGCCCACGTGCCGAACACCTCGAACACCGACACGTCGAAGCCCAGCGACGTCGTGGCCAGCACCCGGGACAACTCACCGTCGCGGAACTCGCCCACGACCCAGGCAAGGAAGCTAACGACGTTGCCCTGAGTGACCAGCACGCCCTTCGGCCGGCCGGTGGAACCCGACGTGTAGATCACGTACGCGGGGCAGTCGGCGTCCACCAGCACCGCCAGATCACTGTCCGGCCACTGCCCCAGCCGCCCGAACAGGCCCGGGTCGTCCAGCACGGCGACCGGCAAGACCTCGTCACGCACCAACTGCACACGCTCGGCCGGCCACCGGGGATCCACCGGCACGTACGCAGCCCCGGACTTCACCACCCCCAACACCGCGACCAGCGCATCCACGGTCCGCGGCAGCGCCACCCCCACGAACCGGCCCGGCCCCGCACCCAGCGACACCAGATACCGGGCGAGCCGGTTGGCGCGTGCGTTCAGTTCAGCGAACGTCAACTCCTGCCGCCCGTCCGCCAGCGCCACCGCCTCCGGGGACTTGCGCGCCCTTGCCTCGAACAGGCCGGCCAGTGACTGCGCGGAGGCGGTGTCGGTGTTGCAGTCGTCGAACATGGCGGGCTCCTTCATGGGTACGCGCTACGCAGAGGCGGTGGGGTCGGCGGAATGCGCGGGTCGCACCGTCAGCCGTGGTCGGCGTGGCGAACAGGGCGCAGCAAGCGGTCCGTCCAGCTCGCCTCCACGAAGGCGATCGCGGCCGTACGGCTGTCAGGGCCGAAGACCGCCGTCCAGCCCGCCGGGACGTCGACGGCCTCGGGCCAGAGGCTGTACTGCTCGACGTCGTTGCACAGCACCAGGAAGACGCCGTCCTCGGCGTCGAAGGGGTTGGACATGATCCGGCTTCTTTCGCTCGTGGTCGATGGCGGGTGGCGTGCGGTCAGCCGAGGTTCGCCGCAGAGGCGACCGCCGGCGTCTTCTCGGCACCGTCGGTCTCGAAGTCGACCTCGGCTTTGGCCCCGCCGCGCACGTACGTGTAGTCACGCACCTTGCGGTTGAGCACGACCGCCCCGCAGAGGACCATGAGGATCCCGCTCGCGGCCATGGTCCAGCGCACGCCGACGGCGTCCACGGCCATGGCGGCGACGGCCAAGCCGAACGGCCCCGGCAGCAGGGAGATCATCCAGTCGAGCGAGGAGACGCGGCCCTGTAGCGAGGTCGGCACCTGTTCCTGGATCAGCGCGAACCAGTTGATGTTGCCGTAGGAAACGCCGAACAGGTACGCGACCCCGGCGACGGTCGCGACGACGATGTTCGGCGAGACGGCGAGCAGGACAACGGCCAGTCCTGAGGCGCCGAAGCCGATCCAGACCGCGGGCACCCGCAGCCTCGGATCACGGGATTTCTTCAGCACCGCGGCGGCCACGCCGCCGATGCCGCTCACGGCCACGTTGATGCCGTAGGCCACCGGGCTGGCGTGCAGCACGTCGCGCAGCAGCAGCGGCGCGAGCAGGGCCAGCGGGATGAAGCCGACGAAGCTCGCCACGCCGACGGCCATCATGTTCCACCACAGCCACGGCCGGTACCGGCTGTAGGCGAGCCCGATGCTGATCTCCTCGCGCACGGACGTGGCGCCGTCGGTCTCGCCGCCCGCTTCGGGCGCGGTGCGTTTCACGCCGCGCATGGCGAGCAGGCCGACGGCGCCGATCAGGAAGCTGAGCGCGTCGAGCCCGAAGGCCCAGGCAGGTCCGATCGCCACGACGATGATGCCGCCGAGCACCGGTCCGGCCACGAACAGCGTCGCCGTCCGGCCGAGGGTGACCAGGGAGTTACCGGCGACCATCAGGTTCGCGGGCAGCAAATCCCGCATGATCGCGGTGGACGCCGGCAGGAAGAACGCGTCGGCCAGGCCGAAGACGAACGCCACGCCGACCAGCGCCCACACGTGGGCCTGCCCGACGGCGTTCATCACCGACACCAGCCCGATCGCCAGGCCACAGATCACATTGGTCGTGATCATCACGACGCGGCGGGAGAGCCGGTCCACGAACGCTCCGCCGATCAGCATGAACACGACGGTGACGAGGGTGTCCGCGCCGACCGCCATGGCGACGACGAGCGGGTCGTCGGTGAGTCTGAGCACCTCCAGCGGCAGCGCGACGAGGAACACCCCGTTGCCGAGGAACGAGATCGTCTGCGCGAACAGGAAGAGCGAGAAGTTGCGGTGCCGCAACGCGAGGTGCGCATCCTTGTCGATCATGGGAGGTCCTTTCGATTCCGCGACAGAGGGCTAGAGCTGGCGCCACGAGGCGCCGGGATCCGCGACAGCGCCGTCGAGGATGCGGCGGTACGCATCAGTCCAGCGCGCGATGGTGGACTCGTCGAATTCGTCCCGGTTGTACAGAATCCCGCCGCCGAACCGGCCCGAGGGAAGGACCTCCAGGTTCCAGGACGAGCCGAACGGCATGTCACCGGTCTCATCGGGCTCCAGCACGCGCTCGCGGATCTCCACCGCGCCGTCGCCGATCGGGTAGGTCTCGGCAGCCGAGGGCGCCTGGTGGAAGATGAAGTTCATGAAGCAGTCGGACGGGTTCTGCTCCGGCCGCGTCAGATCGGGCGCCAGCTTGGTGATCTCACCCATCGGGATCTCGTAGCTGAACGCTCCGGCGACGGCCGCGCGGGTGCGCCCGAGGACGTCACGGAAGCTGGCGCAGTCGGCGATCTCGACCCGCATCGGCAGGAAGTCGATGAGCAGCCCGACGGTCTCCTGGAACGCGGCCTCGTTGCGGCCGGACGTCAGGACACGGAAGGACGCGTCGGTCACCCCGCGGATCTCGTACGCCAGCACGGCCATCGCGGCGAGCAGCAGCATGAACAGCGAGCAGCGCTCCCGCCTGGCCAGCGCGGCCATCGACGAGGTGAACTCCTCGTCGCACTCGAAAATGTGCTCCGAGTACGGCACCGTGTACCGCTCGGGCATCGGCCGGTCGGTCGGCAGGGTGAACATCTGCGCCCCGGCGAGCCGGTCGCTCCAGTACGCCCGGATCGCCGCACCCTCGGCGTTGTCCCACTCGCGGGTGCGTGCCCGCTGCCAGTGCGCGAATTCGCGCGCCTGCCTCACTTCGGGCAGCTGGGGCTCGCGGCCGGCGACCCGGGCCGCGTAGAACTCGGCGAGGTCGCGTATCCCCACCCCCACTGACCGGCCGTCCATGCCCAGGTGGTGGTGCACGAGGACGAACACCGAGTCCTGGTCGTCGAAGCGGTGCAGCTCCGCGCGGATGAGCGGCAGCTCGCGCGGATCGAGCCGGCCGACCTCGGCCTCGATGATCAGCTCCTCGGCCCGGATCTCCCGGCTGCGTCCGGTGAAGGGTTCGATGTCGGCCACCAGCAGCGGGACCGGGCAGGGCGGCAGCACCTGCTGGTATGGTGCGCCGTCCTCGTGCCCGAAGACCGAGCGCAGGATCTCGTGGCGGGCGACCAGGTCGTCGAGCGCGCCCCGCAGTGCCGCGGTGTCGACGTGTCCGCGTACGCGCCAGGCGTTGACGACGATGAAGCGGTCGGTCATGTGCCGCTCGTCGGAGCAGAACACCTCCTGCATGCTCGACAGGGGGAATCGCTCGTCGCTCGGCGCGCCGGGCGTGGCCGGGCGTTCGCTGGTCCTCATTCGACTGTCGATCATGATGATGGGCCTAGCTTCGTCAGCAGCCTGCCGACGGTCGGGTGGTCGAACAGGTCGATCAGCGTGACGACCGCGCCCAGTTCCGACTTGATCCGGGCGGCTATGAGCATCGCCTGCAGGGACTGCCCACCGAGGTCGAAGAAGTCGTCGTCGACGCCGACCGTCGGCACGCCCAGCACGTCGGCGAAGATGGCGCACAACCGATCCGCTCGGAGGTCGTGCACGGCATCGTCCATCTGATGATCGATCGGGGTAGTCATCGTCGACTCCTTCATATCTGCGAGCGAACGGGAAGGGGCAGAAGATCTGGATCAGCAGGCCGGCACGGCGGCGGCCCGCTGCACCGAGACTGGCACCGGGTCGCGTCCCGGTCTTCTTCAAAACAGTCCTGTCGCCTCCCGGAACCGTGCCGCGCAATATCGAAGACGTGAAGCACGCTCGGGGCTGCCACGTTTGTTGGATGGACGCACCCCTCCCCCATGGCGGTGAGCAGTGATCAACGAGGTTAAGACGGACCCCTTCGCGGTGGCGCGGCTCGGCCACGGCGGCGCGGATCCCGTCTTCGTCATCGACTTCCCGACCTACAGCGCCTCGCCGCGACTGAGCGAGATGCTGACCGGCCGCATCGGCGACCGCCCGCTCTACCAGGTCGATCCGCTACGCCCGATGGTCGACGGCCCCGCGTTCCTGTCCCTCGACGTCCTCGCCGGGCAGTACGCGGCGAGGATCGCGAACCTGCGCGGCCCGTCCGACCGTCTCACGGTGGTGGGGTATTGCAGCGCCGGCGACCTGGCGCTGCGCGTCGCCGGGCTGCTCCAACGCGTCGCCCCCCGCGGCGTCAAGGTCCTGCTGGTCCGGCCCGCGTCGCAGGACCGGGCGGCCGCGTTCGCGACGTTCCGCGAATACCTGCTCGGACTCGGCGAGACCGATCCGCCGACTCCTGCCGACTCCAGCAGCGCCGAGGACCTGGTCGAGTGGATGGGGGCGCAACTCGAGCAACAGCTCGCCAGACTCGCCACGCAACACGGCCTGACGAGCGCGGACGAGGCGTTCACCGAACTGCTCTCGCGCTACCGCGCGTGGCTCGCATTCGTCGTCGCCTGCGCCGACGCGCGACCGGCCCGGCTGTCGGCGGGGGTGGACGTGCTGAGCCTCGAAGCGACGTCGCCGGGTCCGGTGATCCGGATGGACCCGCCGCGCGGATACCGGATCTCGCGGTTCCCTCTGCTCGACGAGGACGACATCCTCGTCCCGGAACTCGCCGACCTGCTCGTCGGCCGCATCGCCGGCACAGCAGACATGGTTTCTTCAGAACTCTGACGGTCGCTTCCCGCCTGGGCACTGCCGTCCGGCACGGTCCTCGAACATCGATGACCGTGCGGCCCGCCGACTGGTTCACGTGCCCCATCCGGACTAGGTTGGTTAGGCCTGAGCCGAGCCTCGAACATCAGGCACTGTCGAAGAAGAAGGAGCGACTGTGCGCCACCTACCCACCGAGCCGCTGGCGGTCTCCGCGCTGCCAACCGCCACGAGCCGCGACGAGTACGAGGCCGCCCACGCCGCGTTGCTGGTCAAAGAGAAGGCGCACACCCGCGCGGGCGACGCGATCGCCGCAGAGCGCCGCCGGCAACCGATGGTCGAGATCCCCGGGTCCGTCACCGTGGTCGGCGCGAAGGGCGAGGTGCCTTTCCTGGACGCCTTCGAGGGGCGGCGGATGCTCGTCGGCTACTTCCACATGTGGCACGACGGCGAGCCGGCCGAAGGGCAGTGCATCGGCTGCACGTACTTCGCGTCCCAGGTGCAGGGCCCGCTGGCACACCTGCACGCCCGCGACGTGACGTTCGCCTACTTCTGCGAGGGCGCCTACGACGAGAGTCGGAAGTACGCGGACTTCATGGGCTACACAGCACCCTGGTACTCGGCTCGTGACGCCGGTGACGCGCTGCTGGCCGGGCGGGATTTCGGCTGGCTCGGCTGCTTCGTACGCGACGACCAGGACCGCGTCTACGAGACCTACTGGACGACCGACCGCGGCAATGAGGCGGGCTTCTGGTCCTACAGCCTGCTCGACCGGACGGTGTTCGGCCGGCAGGAGGCGTGGGAGGACTCCCCCGAGGGCTGGCCGAAGATCCCGGCCGGCCAGCACCAGTGGCGTGTCGACGGTCGTCCGCTGGCCCAGTGGGACGTCACCGACGAACCCGCCGCCTAGACGGGCGTGCCGGTGATGGTCATCTCCAACGGACCACGCCGATGACGAAGCCGACGCCCGGGCACGGTCAGGCATGTGTACGAGCACCAAACGCGCGTGCACCAGGTCCGTGCCCGGTAGCGGCCGCAGGTTCGCCGACGATCGTGCCAGAGAAACCGGCACCGGGGACGCACGTCCAACCAGCCCCGATGACGCTTCGCACGCCCGTTCGGCGAAGCCGGGTGGCCGTGCCGGAAACCGGGCGCGTCGGCGCGCTAGGGGCGGCGGATGGCACGCCCCGCGGCGGCGATGATCGTCGTGGCGAAGATCCAGCCGCTGAGCAGCAACGTCACCATCACCACCTTGTCGATTCCTGTCACGTCCCAGGCCTTCTCGTGGCCGAGGTCGACCAGTGGGATGAGCAGATCCAGGGTGTACAGGAACGGGTCCCAGTGCGGGTGTTGTCCAGGCTGGACCGGGCATGGTCCAGCTCGCCCGACACAGTCGGCGGCCGCCGCGAAGTAAGCGGTCCCGGCAGCCAGCAGCGCCGCGAAGATGACGGCGGCTCTGGCAGGTAGGTAGCCGTATCCGATGGTGAGGTCCTGGACACGGCCCCAGGCACGGCGCACCAAGCCCCCGGATCGGGATTCGCGGCGCAGCTTCTCCCGCAGCACACGCTGCGCCTCACGTTCCCGGCCGGCGGAGCGGAACACCGCGGCCAACTGCTCGTACGGTTGCGGCTGCCCGGACGGCGTCGCCCGTGCGAGCAGGTCGAGCCGGGCCGCCATCGGCACGTCCTGGCGCAGGCGGCGGTAGGTGAAGTCGGTCAGGTGAGGGCGGCCGGGGCCGTCCGGCCATGCTTGGGCGGTGTCGCACAGCACTTCGACCGTGGCATGGCCGAGGTGCACGTCGCCGGGCGGGGTGTGGCACATCAAGCCCAGCTGGAAACAGGTCAGGCCGTCAGCCTGCAAAGAGACGCCGCCGGTGGACCCGAACCTGGTCCGCTCCAGGTCGACGGTGTCTTCGACGCGGGCACCACGCAAGGTCACCTCACCGGTCAGGGCCGTGTCGGTGAGGTCGAAGTCCCCGGTCAGGACGAGGTTGTCGGCATCCACGCGACCGTCAACGCTGCCGTCGACGAAGTGCAGGCCTGCGGTGATACGCGCGTACCGGAGACGGAAATCGCCCGACAGCCGCGCGCCGGTCAGCTCCACGCCGCCGCCGACCGCGGCGCGGAACAGGTGAAGCGAGCCGTCGGGCCCGGGGTCGGTGACGCTCAGCCCGGCCAGGTGCAGACCACCGCGGATGTCGGCGCCCTGAAGGTCGACCGTGCCGGCGAGTTCGGTGTCCGCGCCGGCTGTCAGCGACCCGGACACGCGTATGCCGAAGCCGCCGAAAGCGACCTCGCCGGGGTTGGCGATCCGCGCGCCGCTCAGCTCGATCGGGCCGTTGACTTCGGCGTAGGGCAGATTCAGCAGTCCTTCGAGCCGGAACCCGTCGCGGGCGTAGACGCCGCCTGCGACCAGGCTGGGGGCGTGCAGGAACCCGTCCGGGCAGGTCGCGCCGTTGAGGATGACGGCGCCGTTGACGCGGGCCAGATTGAGGAACAACCCGCCGCGCCACACGACCCCGGCCGCGCCGAGGTCACCGCCGACGGTGATGTTCTCGGCGTCGATACCGACGTACTGGTCCGGAGTCCTGCCGTCGATGGCCGGTGGCCGACCGGGCAGATAGCCGGTCGGCGTGATCGTGCTGGCGGTGAGGTCGAGCTGGCCGCCGATGCGCGCGTCGCGCAGATACACACATCCGTTGACGCTCGACTGTGCGACGCTGAGCCCGTGCGTCGTGGTGAGACGGTCAGCGCGAAGTCCGGCCAGTTGGCAGCCGGTCAGCCGCACCGCGACCGCGGTCGCGCCGTCGAGGACGAGCGGTTCCTCGAAGACGCATCGGTCGAACGCCACGACCACCTCGAGTGCGCAGTCGCCGAGGTCCAGCGGACCATCGACGACGAGCCCGCGCAGACGCAGCGCGGGCTGCCGCCCCGGCTGCGGCGCGGGGCGTGTGAGCAGGAGATGTCTGACGGCCGCCGCGCGCACCGTGCCGGCCGAGCCATCCGCGGACGTGTACCACTCGCCCGTGCGGTAGGCGTCCCACATGGCACGCTCGGAGGCCCTCCAGCCGCCCGGTGCACGGTCGGGGTTCGGATGGAATCGAAGCCCTGTGCCGCCGCGCGCTGTCATACCCGGGCACAGTATCGACATCGGGCCACGCCAATCGGCCTCCCTGCTGCCGCCGTCCATCCATTCGAACCATCCGGCTGCCGCCCTGCGGTGGATGCGGATGTGTGGCGGCCAGTCCGGTGAGGCGACCGTAGGATGCCTGACGTGTCCGATCTTGCAGCACGGTTCGCCAAGCTCGCTTCCGAGCGCGACTGCCGAAGGAGCGCAGCGACCGCGCTCGTCAAGCGCTGGGATTGGTACACCTGGCCGGGCCTTGATCCTCGTCCGCTGCGCTTCGAACGGGACCTGCTCAAGGCCGGCCGCAGGCTGGACGCCCGGCCGCCGATCGGTCGGGATGTGCTGCGCATAGGGTTCGACGCCGAGGACCGGGCGGTGGTGACCGAGGAGTACAGCGGGTTCCTCGACGGACGTCTGTACTACGAGACCTTCGTCCGCTACGACGGCGACGTGGTCGAGGCGGCGCACTTCGATACCGACGAGCCCATCTACCTGCACGAGTACCGTTTCGTGGACGGGTTGATGCGCTCGGCTGACATGATCGCACGGCGCGGTTCAGGGCGGGAGGTGTACGCATACACCGAGGGGAGGATCAGCGGCGTCCAGATCGAACACGATGGCCGGGCGCGTTCGACGCTGACGGCCGAGCACGACGACCACGGCCTGGTCCGAGTCGTCGAGGTCATGGACCGCCGGTCCGAGGTGCGCTATGAGCGGCCGCCGGCTGGATTCGACCTCGACGCGGCTTGCCGCAGCATCGAGGACGCGTTACTCACGCTGATCCCGGACGCCGTGGCGCGTCTGACGATCGACGGCCCCGCGGCCTGTGTCGCGCTGGGCTACTTCCAGTCGAACGCGCTGTCCTTCGAGGTCTATGCGGCCACGCCGGACGAGCGCGCCGCCCTGGCGGCGATCGACGTCCTTGCCGCATGGGCGCCGGAAGACTTCGCGACCAGTACCCACGTCGACCTCGACGACGCGGCATCGGTACGGCTGCTACGGCAGGAACTCACCCTGCTCGACGCCGACGACCGCGACGCCGCCGCCGGATCCGAGATCGGCCGGCGGCTGATGTGCGCGGTGGCGGCCCGGCTCAACCTGCGCGACTGGTCAGACGTCCTACCGGTCACCGACGACTTCGTGGTCTACCCGGTCGACCTTGAACTGGTCGACCTGAAGCGGAACCTGGCCGACTGCCTGCCGCCTGACCGGCTCGCCCGGCTACGCGAGCGCGGCCTGCTGTGACCGACCCGACCAGTGCGTCCGCACATCGCTGGCGCGTGAACCATGATTGACGCGAACGATCCTCATGCCGCTTCGCGCCGACGCGACGCCGAGGTCGCACCGGTGCAGAACCAGTTGCGACATACGGGGGCAAACCAGGTCGAGTTGCTGTTGGCGTGAGCGAACCTGCCCCACGGTTGCGCGTATCGCAGTCAGGTGATCGAGCCGGCCGGCCGAACGAGGTCGTACCGGACGTCGGCGTGGTGCCGTCCGGCTGCCCCTTGCCGCGACGCCGGTGGGGACGGGACGGCAGACTGGTTTGATGATCGACGAGTCGCGAGTGTTGACCGAGCAGGCCGACCGATGGATCCTGCCATTTCGGGGCTTGACGGTCATACAGGTTCAGGTGGACTTCGCGTTCGGGCTCACCTTCAACGATCAGAGCACTGCCAGGATCAGCAGCACGGCGACGTTGGGATGGGTCAACATCGCCGCGCATCCGGACGAGGTCGAGCTGGAACCTGAACGTCAGGACGTGGCTGCCGGCCTTGCACTGTTCAACACGCAGGTGTTGTCGGCGGTCGCGTTCAAGTCCGGTGCGCTTCGCATCGTCTTCTCCACCGGCCGCAAGCTCACGGTCGACCCCGATCCGGATCATGAGGGCTGGACCGCGACCGGCCCTGATGGCATGCGTGTCGTCAGCCTGCCAGGCGGCGATCTCGCCGTGTGGACTTCGCAGCCATGATCCGATTGCCGCGAACGGTCGCGCCGGCGGCGGTCGAGGTGGACGCCGCCGTGGGTGGCAGCGCCGCAACCGGATTCGCCGGGCAGTCCGGATGCCGTGGCTGTGGCACCCATCATGCGGTCGACAAGATCAATGGCATCATGGGCCGATGAACGATGGTCTCGACGCCGTGATCGCCAAGGTGCTCGACTGGGAGCCCGGGGCCGACGAAGCCCTGATCGCCGCCGGGCCCACCGGAGCCAGACGCGTCTTCGACATCTACTACGGCAGGGCCAGGGCGAACCTGGTCACGAAAGCCACCGGCCGGGAGCTGGGCGACAATTGGTCGGCCGCCCTGCACATCGCCGCCTCGGTCGCGCCCGAGGAGTTCCTCGCCCAGCTGCCGAGCCGTGTCGGCACCACGGAGATCGTGATCCTCGGCGACATCGACGACCCCCGCGCCACGCGCATCCTCTGCGAGCATGCTCGGCACAAGGACTTCCTGCACCGCGTCAACTCCGTCAAGGCCCTGGCCAAGCACACCGGCCCGGCGAGCCGAGAGGCGGTCGAGCAGGCCCTCGCCGATGAGAACCTCGTGGTACGCAGCGCGGCGATCCGCTGTGTAGCCGACGCGGATCCCGGCCGAGGCACGACCTTGTACGAGGCTTTGATGGCAGAGCCGGGCCTCACCCCACTCCTGCGGCAGGAGGCGCGGTGGGCGTTGTCCTACCTGCGCGAAGGCAGGCCTATACCGCTCCACCCGTGGTGAGCCCGGCCGGGTTCAGCTCGGCGGACACGGCGAGGTCCCCATCGACCTTCGCGATGAACGAGTCGATCCGGTCGGCGCAGCCGTGCCGGCGGCCCCAGGCGCGCAGCGCCTCGAGGAAGCCGATCAGGTCCTGCCCCCCCATAAAAACAGGGCAGGTAGAGCGGAACGGGGACGGCGGGGCGCATGGTGATCATCGTGTTATTGGACGCGACGGAGGCGTAGCTCGCGAGCTGCTTCGGCCTCGGCGATTACTCGTTGCGTTCAGCTGCACTGTGGTGCGCGCCGGCTCTTCGATGGCGTCGTCGGATCCGGTGGCGGGTCGGCTGCCCGTGGTGGGGCGTGCCCGCACTGTACGGGTCTCGGCAGACGGGCTACGGGCTGATTGCAGGCCACCCGCTACCGGTCAGCCGCGAGCAGCGCCGTCTGGTCGGCCTCGGTCTCGTTGCCCAGCTGCCGGAAGAGCAGCACGGCGGCGTGGGCACTGGACCGCGCCTGCTCGGCGTCGCCGGCCAGACGATAGGCCTCCGCGAGGCCGGCGAGGGCCTTGGCCTCGGCGTAGGTGTTCTGCGCCTTGCGGTAGAGCTGTGCCGATGTGCTGAGGCGGTCCAGTGCCGCGGACGCGTCACCGTCGGCGAGATCGAGTCGGCCGAGCGCATTGAACGCCAGCGCCTGCCCGAACACGGAGCGGCTCGCTCTGCTCAGCTCCAGCCCGCGTTCGAGGACCGGCCGCGCCCGCGGGTGCCCGCTGCCGACATAGAGCGCGCCGAGGTGCCCGTGCAGGAAGGCCAGCTGCACCGGATCCCCGGACTCCTCGGCGATGTCGATCGCCGCCACCAGCGCCTGCTCGGCCTGGTCGGGCTCGTCCTGGTCGCGCCGGATGATGCCGATCAGGCCCAGTGCGACGCTCTGATCCCGGGAGCTGCCCAGGTCCCGCGCGATGGTCAGGGCCCGGGTGGCGTAGGTGAGCGCCTCGTCGTTGCGCCCCTCCTGCCGGCGCACGATGCCGAGTAGCTGCCAAACGTGCAGCTCGCCGAGGTGATAGTCCGCTGAGCGGCAAGCCTGGAGGCTCTCCTCCAGGCGCGCGACCGCCTCGGCGTGGTCGCCGCGCGTCCGGTGCACCGTCGCGCACAGGTAGAGTGCGTCGGCTTCGCCCTGGGTGTGGCGTACCTGTTGGAAGAGGTGCAGTGCGGCGGTGGCGAGTTCGAGCTTGCGCCCGATGTCGGAGCCGGGCTTGGAACTGTAGAGGTCCGCGAGGTCGCGCAGCATGACCGCCTCGCCGAGCTGGTCGCCGGCGGTGCGGCAGGCGGCGAGTGCGGTCTCGTGGGTCTGTTGGCCGTCGTCGTGGAGGTCGCGCAGCTCGTAGTAGCGGTGTGTCGCCGCGGCGAGTCCCCACGACAGGTCGGCCCGGCCGAGTCTGGCCGCCTGCGCCACGGCCGCGGCGATGGCCGCGCGTTCGGCCTCGAACCACGCCGCTGGGGAGCCGGCGGCGGCTTCGATCCCGTCGCCGCGGGCGGTGGTCGGGCGGGGCGGCCGGATGTCGGCCAAGGTCGCGGCCGCCAAGGCTGCGCCGGCGGTCTGGGCCAGTGTCAGCCAGCTGTCCAGCGCACGCTCTATCACCGCGAGCTGTGCTGCCGGTGGCTCCTGCCGGGCCGGCTCTCGTGCGAAGATCCGGACCAGGCAGTGGAGTCCGTAGCGCAGCTGGCCGACCTGGTCGACGCGGACCTCGTCGAGCAGGCGCCGGTCGACCAGGGCGCGCAGCACCTGGCGGTTCTCAGCCGTGCTGAGATCCGCGGCCGCGGCCACTGCCCAGGCCGGAAAATCGGCGGCGTCGAGCAGGGCCAGCCGGCACAGCGTCCGTTGCTCCACGGCGGACAGGCCCTGGTATCCGGCGGCGATGGTGGTGCGCACGTCGAGGTCGCCGATGCTGAGTTCGTCGAGCCTGTTTCGCTCGTCTTTGAGCTGCTGGACGAGCCATGACATCGACGTTCCGGGCGACGCTGTGACGCGGGCGGCGGCGATGCGTACGGCGAGCGGAAGGTGGCCGCACAGGGCGGTCAGAGCGCCGGCGGCGGCCGGTTCGGCGGTGACTCGCTCGGGGCCGGCTATCTGCTCCAGCAGGCTCAGTGCGCAGGCCGGGCTGAAGACTTCCAGGTCGACGAAGTGGCTGACGTCCAGTGCGGAGAGCCGTCTGCGGCTGACCACGACGGCGGCGCTGGGGCCGGCGCCGGGCAGCAGCGGCCGGACCTGCTGTTCGCCGGCGGCGTTGTCGAGCAGTATCAGCAGTCTGTTCCCGGCCAGTCGGCTACGCAGCAGGGCCGAGCGTTCGTCGGTGGTCTCCGGCATCTCCGATCCCTGGACGCCCAGGGCCCGCAGGAAGCGTCCGAGCACCTCGCCGGGTGCGGTCGGCTCCGCGGTGTCGCCGTGCAGGTCGGCGTAGAGCTGGCCGTCGGGGTAGGTGTCGCGCAGCAGGTGGGCCAGGCGCGTGGTGAGCGTCGTCTTGCCCACGCCGGCCCGGCCGGAGATCGCGACCAGGTGCATCGCCGTGCCCGGCCCTTGGTCGAGAACCTTCAGGCAGCCGGCGAGTTCGGCGTCCCGTCCGGTGAAGTCGCTGATGGAGGCCGGTGCCTGCCACGGCGCGTCGCGGGTCGCGCCAGGCTGCTTTCGGCCGGCGGCAACCTGAGCCGCCACCGGAACCGAGGCGGGCGGATCGTCGGCGCCGTCCTCGGCGAGGATGTCGCGATGGGCCTGCCGCAGAAGCGGTCCCGGTTCGATGCCGAACTCCTCGGCCAGCCTGCGCCGTGCATCTACATAGGAGTTGAGTGCCTCCGCCCGCCGCCCCTGGGCGTTGAGCGCCCGCATCCACAGAGCGATGATCCGTTCCCGTGCGGGATGCTCCTGCATGAGCTGGCGCAGCGGGCCGAGGAGCTCCTCGGCCCGCCCTGCGAGCAGGTCCGCCTCCATCCGCGCCTCGAGCGCGGCTAGGTGCAGCTCGTGCAGGCGGGACGCGTAGGCCACGATGAGCGGCGAGGTGGCCACGGCGGCGAAGGCCGGGCCGCGCCACAGGGTCAGGGCCGCGCCGAGCAGGCGGGCCGCCCGGTCGACGTCACCGGCTCGCAGCGCCCCCTGGCCGTCCACGGCGAGCTGCTCGAACCGGTACGCGTCCACAGACTCCCGGCCTGTCTGGAGGCAGTAGGCGTTGGACTCGGCGGTGAGCACTGCCGTGCCGTCCGGGCCGATGGCTCGTCGCAGCGACAGGACGTAGCCGCGCAGCAGCGACCGCGCCGAGGCCGGCGGACTGCCGCACCAGAGTTCGTCGATGAGGCGGGCGACGGGGACCGGCTCGCCGGCATGGATCATGAGGATGGCGAGCAGTGTTCGTGCCTTGCCCCCGGTGACCGCTTGCCACTCGTGCGTGCCGCGGATATCCAGCGAGCCGAGACACCGAAACCGCAGGGACAACCTTCGCACCAACCCTCGATTGATCAACCGACCTGAATTCTACCGGGCCAGAGCGGCCAATGTGGACTGACCATCGTCACATCTGGATCAGGTTTGTATGGCGCTTGTATGCGCGCTGGCTAGCCTGCGCGGATGGCATACCTATGGATCGCTCTCGCCGTCGTCACCACCATCTGCCTGCTCAATCTGCTTTTGATCTTCGGCATGATCCGCCGCCTGCGTGAGCACACCGCGCTGCTGTCCAAGATGCCGACCGGCCCCACGGCCACGGACCTGATCCTGCCGGCGGGCGCGCAGATCGGCTCCTTCTCAGCCGTCACCACCACTGGGGAAACGGTCTCCACCGCCTCGTTCGCCGACGGGACACTCGTCGGCTTCTTCTCGCCCGGCTGCGCGCCCTGCCGTGAGCGCCTGCCCGAGTTCGTCGCCTACGCCGGCGAGCTCGGCGGCCGGGACCGGGTCTTCGCCGTCGTCGTCGCCGATGTGGCCGCCGAGGCGACCGCCACCGTCGAGCAGCTGTCCGATGTGGCACGGGTGGTGCTGGAGCAGGACGAGGGACCGGTCGCGGCCGCCTTCGGCGTGAAGGGCTTCCCCGCGGTCGGCCTCGTCTCCGCCGACGGGACGATGGTGGCCAGCGGCTCCATGCTGTCCGGCCTGCCCCGGCCCGCCGCCGTATGACCACCGAGTTCACCGCGGCCGCCCCGCCCAGCCGCCGGGAGCTGCTGTCCGCGGGCAGGCTCGCGGCCGTCATCGCGCGCCGTGGGGCCGCCGCCGCCACCGCCTCGTACGCCGTCTGCACCCTCGCCGGGGCGGCGGTGCCGGTGGCCGCAGCCTGGCTCACCAAGATGCTTGTCGATTTGATCACCACCGGCGGCGCGCCGGCCACGGTCACGGCGGTCGCCTGCGGCCTCGCGGTCGCGGGCCTGGCCACCGCGGCGCTCCCCCAGCTGACCCAGTACCTGCGCACGCAGCTCGACCAGCGCGTCGCCCTGCTGGCCCAGGATGAGCTCTACCGCGCGGTGGAGCGCTTCAGCGGGCTGGCCTACTTCGAGAACCCCGCCTTCCTGGACCGGCTCCGGCTGGCACAGCAGGGCGCCGCCGCACCGGCTCAGGTGGTCGACGGCTCCCTCGGCGTGACCCGGGGCGTGCTGACGCTGCTCGGCTTCGTCGGCTCGCTCGCCGTGATCAGCCCGGTCATGACGCTGGCCGTCCTCGCGACGGCGGTGCCAACACTCCTACTGGAGCTGCAGTTGTCCCGGCGGCGGGCGGCGATGGTCTGGGACCTGGGCCCGACCGAGCGGCGCGAGTTCTTCTACCGCAACCTGCTCGGCAGCGTCGACGCCGCCAAGGAGATCCGGTTGTTCGGCACCGGCGGCTTCCTTCGCGGCCGGATGCTGGCCGAACTGCGGGAGGTGTTCGGGGCCAAGCGCCGGATGGACCGCCGCGAGCTGATCACCCAGGGCGGGCTCGCCGCGCTGAGCGCGATCGTCGCCGGGGCGGGCCTGGTCTGGGCCGCCCGGCAGGCGCAGGCCGGGGCGCTCACGGTCGGCGACGTCGCCATGTTCCTCGTCGTCGTGCCGGGCGTGCTGGGGGCGATGCAGCAGCTGATCGTGGCGGTGGCCCACACGCACCAGCAGGTCACCGTCTTCCACCACTACGCGATGGTCGTCAACGCCGCACCGGACCTGCCGCTGAGCACCGATCCTCGCGCACTGCCCGCGCTGCGGCGCGGCATCGAGCTGCGCGACGTGTGGTTCCGCTACAGCGACGAGCACCCGTGGGTGCTGCGCGGGGTGAACCTGTTCATTGCGCACGGCACGACGGTCGGGCTGGTCGGCCTCAACGGTGCCGGCAAGAGCACCCTGGTGAAGCTGGTCTGCCGCTTCTACGACCCCGACCGCGGCACCATCACCTGGGACGGCGTGGACCTGCGCGACGTGGAGATCACGCAGTTGCGCGCGAGCATCGGCGCGGTGTTCCAGGACTACATGAGCTATGACCTCACCGCCGCCGACAACATCGGGCTCGGCGACGTCGCGAGCATCGGCGACCGGCCGGTGCTGGTCGCCGCGGCGCAGCGGGCGGGCGTGCACGCCGCGGTCGAGGCGCTGCCCCGAGGATACGACACGATGCTGAGCCGGATGTTCTTCGGCGAGTCCGACCATGGCGACCCCGAGACCGGAGTCCGCTTCTCCGGCGGGCAGTGGCAGCGGCTGGCGCTGGCCCGCGCGTTCCTGCGGGACAAGCGGGACCTGATGATCCTCGACGAGCCGAGCGCGGGCCTCGACGCCCAGGCCGAGTTCGAGGTGCACCAGCGGCTGCGGGAGCACCGGGCGGAGCGGACGAGCCTGCTCATCTCCCACCGGCTCGGCTCGCTGCGCGAGGCCGACAGCATCGTCGTGCTCGCCGACGGGGTCGTCGCCGAGCAGGGCGACCATGTGACGCTGATGGCCGCCGACGGCGCCTACGCGCAGCTGTTCCAGTTGCAGGCCGCCGGCTACCAGCTGGAGGAGCCGGCGGGCCGCGGCGATTAGAACAAGAACTCGGCCGCCAGGCGGTGCTTCAGGTCGCCGTCGTCGCCCCGGCTGAGTTTGTCCAGCAGCACGGCGGCGAAGCGTTCACGGTCGGCGTCCCCGTACGACCGCGACAGGTCCCAGGCCGACCGCAGATCGGCCGCCATCTCGCTGCTCTGCCCGAGCCGCTGGTGCGCCGCGGCGCGCCACATCAGCGCCTGCCAGCTGTGGCGGTGTGCCACGGTGGCCCGGCACCGGGCGAGCGCATCGGTCAGCCTGCCCACGGCGCGCAGATCGCTGCCGCGCAGGCAGTCGGTGATGCCCATCGCGGCCAGAGTGGCCGCCTCGCCGGTGAGGTCCTGCTCGGCCCGGCGGACCGCCAGCGCCTGCTCGAACGAGGTCTCCGCCTCGGCGTAGCGGCCCAGGCGGCACAGGACCTCCCCGGCCTCGTGCAGCGCGTGGCTCGCCGCCGACCCCAGGCCGTGCCGTTCGTAGAGCGCCGCGCCGTCCTGGAGCCGGGCCAGTCCCGTCCCGAGGTCACCCGAGCGGACCAGCGTCCGACCCTGCGCCGTCAGGCACTCGGCGACGCCGCGCTCGTCGCCGAAGCGCCGCCGCAGATCGCCCGCCCGCTCCAGATAGGAGACGGCCTGGTCGAACGTGCCGCGGGCCCGGCAGACGGCGGCCTGGCACACCATCGCCTCCGCCTCGGCATGCCAGGCGCCATCACGCACGGCCACGGCCCGCGACAGCCGGGCCAGCTCGTCCAAATCGTCCCAGCTGTCGTCGGCCGCGAGGTACTCGTGCAGGCAGGCGAGCAACAGCGGCACGAAGCGGGCGACGGCGGCGGGCTCGTCGACCACCTGGCGCGCCAGCGTCAGCAGGTTGGCCCGCTCCTGATCCAGCCACACCTTCGCCGCTGGCGCGTCGGCGAGCTCCAGCCGTGGCACGGTCTCGAAGAACCCGTCGTCGCGGGCCGGCCGGAACGCCGGGTGTACCAGTTCCCAGGCCCGGCGCGCCGTGCAGAGATAGAAGCACAGCAGGCGGTGCAGAGCCTCGGGACGGCCCGCGACGGTGAGGTCCCGGGCGAACAGCCGGACCAGGTCGCCGATCCGGAACCGGCCGGGCCCGGTCTGCTCGACCAGGCGCTGCTCGATCAGCTGGTCGAAGGCCGGGGCCGCCTGCGCGGACGACAGGTCGCCCAGGGCCGCGACCGCGGTGAGCGTGAACTCGTCGATGCGGACCAGACCGAGCAGCCCGAGCAGGGTCGCGGCGTCGCCGCCGACGGCACGCAAGCTCAGCTCGACACTGGAGCGGACGGCCAGATCGCCGAAGGCGAGCGTATCGAGCCGGGTCCGCTCGTCGGACAGCTGCCGGACCAGTTCGCCGATGCTCCACAGCGGCCGGGCGGCCAGACGGGCACCGGCGATGCGCAGGGCGAGCGGCGACCGGTCGCAGAGCACCGTCAGGCGGGCGGTCTCCGCCGGTTCGGCGGCGATGCGCTCGGGTCCGCACACTGCCGCCAATAGCTGCGCCGCGGCCTGCTCGGTGAGGCGGTTCACCTCGATGTGGACGGCGCGGTCGATCGTGGCGAGCATCCGCCGACTGGTGATCATGACGACCGTGCCGCCCCCGCCGACGAGCAGCGGGCGGACCTGCTCCGCGCTGGTCGCGTTGTCCAGCAGGACGAGCATCTGGCGCTCCACCACGAAGGACCGGTAGCGCGCGGACGCCTCCGCCTCGCTCTGCGGCATCTGATCGGCCGGTACGCCGAGAGTCCGGATGATCCGACGCAGCACGTCCACGGGTGCCTGGGGCTGCGTGCCGGGTCCGCCCAGGTCCACGTAGATCTGGCCGCCGGGGAACGACGGCGCCAGCTGGTGGGCGACATGGACCGCGAGCGCCGACTTGCCGACGCCGCCGGTGCCGTGGAAGGCGATGGTCGGCACGTCCGCCAGCGCCTCCGTCGCCATCGCGATCTCTCGGTCCCGCCCCACGAGGCGCGCCACGTCCGAAGGGAGCTCCCGCGGGCGGATCTCCGTCCCGTCGGCGGCCCTCGACTCCGGCAGGAGCGCCGGGTCGCGGCTGAGCACAGCCTGGTAGAGGGCGGACAGCTCCGAACCGGGATCGACGCCGAGATCGCGGACGAGCGCGGAACGGGCCTGCTCATAGGCGTCCAGGGCACCCGCGATGTCGCCGGTGCGGTAGAGGCAGACGATGAGCTGCTGCCAGAACTGCTCCCGCAGCGGGTGCTCGTAAGTGAGCTGCCGCAGTTCCGGGATGAGCTGCGCGTTCTCGCCAAGCTGCTGCCGGGCCGCGACCAGCTCCTCGACGACGCTCAGCCGCTGCTGGTCCAGCCCGGCCAGGCGCGTCGCGAGCAGGCCGGACCGAAGGGTGTCCTCGCCCGCCGCACCCCTCCATCGCGCCAGCGCCTCCCGGAAGGCGCTGACCGCCTGCCGCAGTTCACCACGGCCCATCGCGGCCCGCCCGGCGGCCGCGCGCTGGGTGAAGACAGCGAGGTCGAGCTCATCGTCGGCGGCTGTCAGCAGATAGCCAGGCGGGCGACCGGCGAGCCGGCTGTCACCGTTGCCGTCGGTCAGCGTCAGGCGCAGCTGCGAGGCGTAGGTGCGGATGTTCGCGATGGCCGAGGTGGGCGGATCGCGTTCCCACAGGGCCGCGACGAGGCGGTTCACGGAGACGACCCGGTTGGCGTCGAGCAGCAGCGACGCGAGCAGCATCCGCTGCTTGACGGAGCCCGTGGCCACGGCGACCCCGTCGCGCCTGAGTTCCAGCGGGCCGAGCAGGCGGAACTCCCAACCCATTCACGCCTCCCGATCGATTTGCCGCTGTCGATACTAGGCGTGCGGTGGCGCGACAGGTTCGAGCCGCTTGACCACCAGACCCCACAGCTGCTCGTCGGTGAAGTAGCCGCAGGTCCGCGAGTCGAAGCTGAGCTCGGCGTTGTCGCCGACCGCGACGAACCGGCCCGGGGGCACCGCCTGGTCGGCGGTGTGGCGCAGCGCCTCCACCGTATCCCGCGGCACCTCGTCACCCGGGACGGCGACCACCCGCTTGATCAGCCAGTCGCCGGTCGCGCCGGCCCAGGCGTCGTCGGCGACGACGGCGGACTTCGCCACGCCCGGCACGGTCCAGGTGGCGCTGTCCGCCGGCGACGGGCGCGCCACCATGACCACGTCACCGTTGCGCACGCCATCAAGGGCAGTGCGGCGGACGAGCACGCGGTCGCCCGGGTGCAGCGCCGGGGTCATGCTCTGGCCGTGGACCGTCACCACGGTCAGCCGCCCGCGCATCCGCCGGATCACCAGCGCGACGCAGACGGTGACAATCAGCAATCCGGCACCGGCGATGGTCCACATCGACCCAGCATGCCGTCGCGACATACAAAACGGATACATGCCTGGATGCGTAGCGCGATCGGGCGGTTCATGTACGCCGCGGCGTTAGCGTCAGCCACCCGAAGAGAGGAGCTTCAATGATCAAGCTGATCGAGCGTATCAGCGACCGCATGACCGCCTTCGTCGTGCCGAAGGCCGACGCGGCAGCGGCGTGCCCGCCGTGCTACGTGACCGGCTGCTACTGCAGCGGGACACGGACGCAGGGTTACCGCTACTGCTACGCCTACGACGGGTACAACTGCTACAAGGTCTACAGCGGCTGCGCCAGCAACTACTACAACTGCAACTGACCGGGGTACGGCGTGGTGGCGGCGTGTCCTCCGCCCCACCACGCTGCCGGAGGCACGGCTCCTGGCTTTCGCGGCGAGCGGGCGGTCGGCCATGTCGGCACGAGTAGCGGAATCTAGATCTTTTCCGAAGTGTGCCGTTGCCGTACAGCCGCGGGCATGCTCGCCCGTCCGGCCGGGGTGGCCGTGGGCGCGAAGAGTCCCACCAGGTCATCGAACATGATCATGAGAGCCGCGAAGACTCCTGCGGCCAGCAGGGTGATCGCCACACCAGCGGGGTGTAGCCCGGTGACGACGTTCGCGGCCCCCACCGGCCCGGCCAGGACGGCTCCGGTGACCGCCAGCGCGGCAAGAACACCACTGCGCACAGCGTGCGGCCCGGCCAACGGCTTCGTCGACGAGCCGAAGCAGCGACAGGACGTGCGCACGCCCCGCCGCACCGCCAGCACGATGGCGGCACTGAAGGCGAGCAGGAGCACGGCGGCAACGGCCAGTCCCGCCGTCGGCACCGAGAACAACAGCGGCACGATCGCCACTTCAGCGACGACCACGGTCAGTGCGACAGGAGCCGCCGGTGGCCAGGGTCGTGGCAGCAGCTCGCGCGTCGAGGCGACGAAGGCTGCGTACGAGGCGCGACTGCGAAGCTTGCTGATCGCGGAGACCGCGAACACCACACCGAGACACACGACGCATCCGAGCAGGACGTATCGCACCGTCATACCTCCAAGCCGTGACAGGACCCGAGTCGCCTGAGGTCCTAAATAGATTGTCCAGCTAGGCCACCATTGGCTCACGCGCGTTATCGAAACGTTATGAAATTGACCAGAAACAATCTGACCACAACTTCGGTGGTGGCGCTAATTTGTTGGGGGCGTCAACTTTCACCACTCCACTGGTCTTCGGCGAGCCGCGGCGGGCTCTGAAGTCCCGTCAGGCATTGGAGACTCTTCGTGTCCGCACAACGTCGCAGCCGCACCCATCCGAATGTCAGAGCCCGATCTCTTCTCGGTTCGGCGCTCGCGCTCGCCATGACCGTGACCGCGCTTGCCGTCGGGCAGTCGCCCGCACAGGCCGCGCCGTCCACCACCCGTCAAGCCAACGCGGCGCCTGCTCCGTTCTCGGTGCTGGTCTTCTCGAAGACCGCCGGGTTCCGGCATGATTCCATTCCCGCCGGTATCGCAGCGATCCAGCAGCTCGGCGTCGACAGCGGGTTCACGGTCGCCGCGACGGAGGACGCCGGCGCGTTCACCGACGCCAACCTCGCGCAGTACGCGGCGGTGATCTGGCTGTCGACCACCGGTGATGTGCTCGACACCGCCCAGCAGGGGGCGTTCGAGCGCTACATCCAAGCCGGTGGCGGTTTCGCCGGCGTGCATTCCGCATCGGACACCGAGTACGGCTGGGCGTGGTACGGCAACCTGGTCGGCGCCTACTTCTCGGCGCACCCGAACAACCAGCAGGCGACCATCAAGGTCGAGGACCCGGCCCACCCGTCCACGGCTTCACTGCCGGCGCAATGGTCGCGGGTCGACGAGTGGTACAACTACCAGACGAACCCGCGCAGCAAGGTGCATGTGCTGGCCAGTCTGGACGAGCGGTCCTACTCGCCGGGCACCGGCGCGATGGGCGCCGACCACCCGATCGCGTGGTGCCAGGACTATGACGGCGGCCGGTCCTGGTACACCGGCATCGGTCACACCATCGCGTCGTACACCGAGCCTTCATTCCTCGCCCACCTGCTCGGCGGCATCCAGACGGCGGCCGGCGCGCTCGACTCCGACTGCAGCGCGTCGCTGAGCAGCGGATACGAGAAGGTGACGCTGGACAGCAACACGCAGAACCCGATGGAGCTGGACATCGCGCCCGACGGCCGGGTCTTCTACATCGAGCGCGACGGCCGGGTGCAGATCATCAAGCCCGCCACCGGCACCACGGTGACCGCGGTCGACCTGGATGTCTTCACCGGCAACGAGGACGGCCTGATCGGGATCCGGCTGGACCCGGACTTCGCCACCACCAACTGGGTCTACCTGTACTGGGCGCCCAACGACGGCGTGACACGCAACCGGATCTCCCGCTTCACGGTCAGCGGCGACAGCATCGACCTGGCCAGCGAGAAGGTCGTGCTGGAAGTGACGACGCAGCGCACCACCTGCTGCCACGCCGGCGGTTCGATGGTGTTCGACAGCGCCGGCAACCTGTACCTGGCCACGGGCGACAACACCAACCCGTTCGAGTCCGACTCGTTCACCCCGATCGACGAGCGGGCCGGGCGCCAGAACTACGACGCCCAGCGCACCGCCGGCAACACCAACGACCTGCGCGGCAAGGTGCTGCGCATCCACCCGGAGGCCGACGGCACGTACACCATCCCGAGCGGGAACCTCTTCCCGCAGGGCACGGCGATGACCCGGCCGGAGATCTTCGCGATGGGCTTCCGCAACCCGTTCCGGATCGGCATCGACGCGAAGACGAACACTCTGTACGTGGCCGACTACGGCCCGGACGCGAGCGCGGCGAACCCCAACCGCGGCCCGGAAGGCACAGTCGAATGGAACATCGTCCAGCCCGGCAACTACGGCTGGCCGTACTGCCACGGCGCTAACTACGCCTACAACGACTACACCTTCCCCAGCGGTCCGTCCGGCGCGAAGTTCGACTGCGCGGCACCGGTCAACAACTCGCCCAACAACACGGGCCTGACCAACCTCCCGCCCGCGGTCAGCGCCACCGTCGACTACGACTACAGCGGCAACGCGCTGTTCCCGGAGCTCGGCGGCGGCGGCGCGCCGATGGCCGGGCCGGTCTACCGCTACGACCCCGACCTCGTCTCCGAGCGCAAGTGGCCGGCGTACTACGACGGCAAGGCGATGTTCGGCGAGTGGAACCAGAACAAGATGTACGCGTTCCAGGTCGCCGCCGACGGAAAGTCCCTGGTCGACATCAACACCATGCTCAGCAGCATGACCTTCCTGCGGCCGATGGACTTCGAGTTCGGCCCGGACGGCGCGCTCTACCTGATCGAGTGGGGTACCGGATTCGGCGGCAACAACGGCGACTCCGGGATCTACCGCATCGACTACATAGCGGGCGAGCGGGCCCCGATCGCGGTGGCGACCGGCACGCCGGACTCCGGACCGGCACCGCTTTCGGTGCAGTTCTCCAGCGCCGGGTCGCGTGACCCGAACGGCGGGGCGCTGAGCTACGCGTGGACGTTCGGTGACGGTGCCACCTCCACCGCGGCCAACCCGTCGCACACCTACCCGGCCGCCGGCAACTACACGGCGCAGCTGACGGTCACCAACACCGCCAACCGGACGGCTGTCGCGAACGTGACGGTCACGGTCGGCAACACCGCGCCCACCGTCACGATCTCGTTCCCGCCGGACGGCGGTTTCTTCGAGTGGGGTGACCAGGTCAAGTACACCGTCGCGGTGACCGACCCGGAGGACGGGACGATCGACTGCTCGCGGGTGAGGCTGCAGTACTACCTGGGTCACGACCAGCACGCCCACCCCCTGCAGTCGTACACCGGGTGCACCGGCACCGTGCAGACGTCGCTGGCCTCCGGTCACGGCGCCGACGCCAACGTGTTCGCCGTGTTCGAGGCCACCTACACCGATGCCGGCGGAGTCGGCGGCGCCAACGCGTTGACCGGCAGGGCGATCGAACAGCTGCAGCCCAAGCGCAAGCAGGCCGAGTACTTCACCGCCACCGGACGGGCTCCGGACGGCGTCGGCGGCGGCGACCCGGGCGTGCAACTGGAGACGACGACCGACACCGCCGGCGGCTTCCAGAACATCGGCTTCATCGAGGACGGCGACTTCTGGTCACACGCCCCGGTGAACCTGACCGGCATCGACGCGCTGCGGTTCCGGGTGGCGTCGAACACCGCCGGTGGACGCATCGACGTACGGGCCGGCGCCGCGGACGGGCCGGTACTGGCCACCGCGACAGTGCCGGGCACCGGCGGCTGGCAGACCTTCACCGATGTCACCGCGACGCTGAGCGGCCCGAGCACGGTGACCGGGCCGCTGTTCCTGGTGGCGAAGAACCCGGCAGGCGACACCGGCACGGGTTCGTTGTTCAACGTCAACTGGGTCGACTTCCTGGGACGCGGCGTGACCGACAACGCGCCGCCGGTGGTCACCGCTTCGGCGACGCCCACCACCGGCACCGCGCCGGTGCTGGTCACCTTCACCGGCTCGGCGACCGACGCCGAGGGCGACAACCCGCTGACCTACCTGTGGGAGTTCGGAGACGGCGCCACAGCCGGCACCGCCAACGCCACGCACACCTACGCCACCCCGGGCACGTTCACGGCGACGCTGACCGTGTCCGATGCGCGCGGCGCGAAGTCGTACGCCAATGTGGTCGTCAGGGTCGAAGCGCCGAACAACGCCTGCCTCGGCGCCCGGTCGGACAACTTCGACGGCACGGCGCTGGACAAGGGCCGCTGGTCGACGGTGGTCCGGGAGAACCAGCTCTACTCGGTGGCCGGTGGCACGTTGCGGTTGCCCACCGCGGTCGGCGACCTCTACGGCGCCCGCAACGACGCGACCAACCTGATCCTGCAGCCGGCGCCGGACGGCGCCTGGCAGGCGACCACCAAGGTCTCCGTCGCCGTGGCGGCCGACTACCAGCAGGCCGGCCTGATCGTGTACGGCGACGACGAGAACTACGCAAAGCTCGACCTGCTGTACGGAGGCAACAGGAAGTTCGAGTTCATCCGGGAGACCGCCGGCACGCCGCGCAACGGCAGCGCCGACGCGGTCAACGCCCCGGCAGAGCTCGGCAACACGGCCTACCTGCGGTTGATCAGTGACGGCGTGAACCTGACGGCGGCCTGGTCAGCTGACGGCGTGACGTTCGCGCCGGTCGGGCAGTCGGCCGCGCTGGCCGGCATCGTCAACCCGAAGGTCGGCATGTTCGCCCTCAACGGCGGCACCACCGCGCCGGTCGTCGACGCGGCCTTCGACTGGTTCCAGCTCACCCCGGACGCTCCGGCCGGGCCGATCGACCCGTCCGACGAGTTCGCCGGGTCGACCCTGGACCGCTGCAAGTGGAACGCGGTAGTCCGCGAGGACGCCGGCAAGTACCGGGTCACCGGCGGCAAGCTGGAGATCGATGTGCCCAACGGGGACATCTACACGGCAAGCAACACCGGGCCCACCAACTTCATCCTGCAGAACGCGCCGTCCGGTGACTGGACGCTGGAGACGAAGGTCGACGGCAGCCGGCTCAACGAGCAGTACCAGCAGGCAGGCCTGCTGGTCTACCTCGACGACGACAACTACCTGAAGCTGGACTACATCGTCGACAACACGGCCGGCTCGCCGGTCAGCCGGCGGATCGAGTTCCGCAGCGAGATCGCGAGCGTGGTGCAGAACCCGCAACCCGGAATCACCAACCTCACCGACGCGGTATGGCACCTGCGACTCGCTCGGGTGGGCAGCGTCTACACGGCTTCCTACTCGGCCGACGGCACCACCTGGACGGCGCTGGAGCCGCTGACCAATACGGCCGTGGGTGACACTCCCAAGGTCGGGCTGTTCACGCTCGGCGCCAACCAGGCGGCGTCGAAGCCGGCAAGCTTCGACTACTTCCGGTTGACCACTCCGGGCACCGGCGACACCACGGCGCCGGTCACCACGGCAGCGGTGACCGGCGCGGCCACCGCCGGCTGGTACACCGAGTCGCCGACGGTCACCCTGACCGCCGCCGATGAAGCAGCCGGCAGCGGCGTCGCGAGCACCCAGTACCAGCTCGACGACGCCACGACGTGGACCGCCTACACCGCGCCGGTGCTGATCAGCGGAACAGGAACGCACCAGCTGCGCTACCGCTCGACCGACACCGCGGGCAACGTCGAGCAGGCCAAGACCGTCGAGGTGAAGGTCGACGCCACGGCGCCGATCACCACGGCGACGTTCGCACCGGCCAACGACGACGGCTGGCACGCCGGGCAGGTGCCGGTGGTGCTCGCCGCCACCGACGCCGGTGCCGGCGTCGCCAAGCTGGAGTGGTCACTGGACGGCGGGCCGTGGACGCCCTACACCGAGCCGGTCGACATCGCCGGCGACGGGCAGCACGAGTTGCTCTACCGGGCCACCGACGGGGCCGGCAACGTGGAGACGCTGAAGTCCGCCATCCTGAAGGTCGACGGCAACCAGCCGACCGTCATCGTGGCAGGGTTGGCCGACGGCCAGCTCTACGGCGACAGCCAGGACATCCGGGTCACCTTCCAGGCCGTAGATCCGACCTCCGGCATCGCGTCGGTCGTCGGGACGCTCAACGGCGCGCCGTACACGACCGGCACGCTGCAGGCCATGTACGAACTGCGGCTCGGCCTGCACGAATTGACGGTCACCGCCACCGACAAGGCCGGCAACAAGACGGTCTCGACAGTGCGGTTCTACGTGACGACCTCGTTCCGGGACATGCAGAACCTGCTGGACCGGTTCAAGGCGACCAGCCGGCTGTCGGCCAACGCGCACAAGAAGTTGACGGCCAAGCTGACAGCGGCTCGCCAGTCCGAGGCGAACGGCAACGACGCCAAGGCCATCAACCAGCTCAAGGAGTTCCGCGCGCTCGCGTTGAACACCTCGCTGGTGCCCGAGGCCGAAATCCGGGCGGTGCTCGTCCGCGACACCGATGCCATGATCATCAGGCTGGGCGGCACACCACCGACCAACGCCGGGGTCAAGGCCAACAGCGGCACGTCACTGGCCGGCGTCGGCCGGCTGGACGGTGACGCCGTCCGCATCGGCAAGAACGGCCGCCTGAGGTAGACAAGCACCATCTGGTACGAGGTCGCGCCGCCACGGAGTTCGTGGCGG